>NZ_JBXWSM010000012.1:0-82722 GCF_059613405.1 Ruegeria sp. BHSA118 | reverse complement strand
GTTCCTTGGCCCGATGACATGACAGCGCCCGCAATGGGTCATCGAAAGTTCTTCGCCAAGTTGGGTGTCGCCCTCGACGATGTCACCGGATTCAACCACGGCAATATCAAATTTGGCAGAGTAGGGCCCTCCGTCTGCCGGAGCAAAGCTTTCCACTGTGCGCTTGCCGATATCCGACTTTAGCCATTCAAGAAAACGGGCCTGGCGGTCGCTGTCTTCGATACGCAGGTGATAGATCACGTCATCGCGGGCAAAGACCGGATCACCGGGCGGTGCGGTTTCCAGCACCATGATCCCGGCGTCGTCTGCAACAACGCGGATCCCGGTCTTGAGAGAGAAGCGAGGAAGGATATGTTGCAACAGGCCAGAGTCTGTAACCTCTGCCGGGGCCGCAAGGCCAATCGCCTCTTGCGACCAAGAGGGGGTGGCAGAGAGCGTCAGGCTCAGGCACAAGAGGACAAAGCGCATGGCTCAACGTAACTTCGCGGGGTGGGATGCGTCAAATGAACAGACAAAGACGGAGACACGTGCAATGAGCGGCGAGTCGATACGCACGCCCCTGTCAGCAGGGCGGATCAAGGGGAACAAGCATGAGTGTTCGTGACGCGGTTCTGGCGAACCTGAAAAAGATCACCGACCCGGTATCCGGGCAGGACATCGTAAGCGCGGGCATCGTGCGCGCCTTGAATGTGGAAGGCGACACGGTACGCTTCGTGCTTGAGGTCGACCCGAAGTATGCGGAAAAGATGGAACCCGTCCGGGCCACGGCTGAAAAGGCCGCTCAGATGGTGGAAGGCGTTGCAAATGTTTCGGCCTTGATGACCGCGCATTCCGATAAGGCACCGCCGGATCTGAAACCGAAACCCAAGCCATCGCAAACCGGGCCGCAGGCAGTGCCGGGTGTGGATCGGATCATCGCCGTTGCGTCCGGCAAGGGTGGGGTTGGCAAATCCACCGTTTCGGCCAACCTAGCCTGCGCATTGGCCGCGGAAGGCCGGCGTGTGGGTCTGCTGGATGCAGATGTTTACGGGCCGTCGCAACCCCGGATGTTGGGTGTCTCGGGCCGTCCGGCCAGCCCTGACGGCAAGACGATCCTGCCGCTGCGCAACCACGGCGTCACCATGATGTCGATGGGTTTGATGACCAATGAAGGTCAGGCGGTTGTCTGGCGTGGGCCGATGTTGATGGGGGCGCTGCAACAGATGATGAGCCAGGTGCAATGGGGCGCTTTGGATGTTCTTATCGTTGATCTGCCGCCCGGCACCGGTGACGTGCAACTGACGCTGAGCCAGAAGTTCCAGGTGGATGGTGCCATTGTCGTCTCAACGCCGCAGGACGTGGCTTTGATTGATGCCCGCAAGGGGATCGACATGTTCAACCAGCTCAAGACACCTATTGTTGGGATGATCGAAAACATGTCCACGCATATCTGTTCGAACTGTGGGCACGAAGAACATGTTTTCGGTCATGGTGGTGTCAAGTCCGAGGCAGAGGCGCTGGGCGTGCCGCTGTTGGGAGAAATCCCTTTGCATCTGGACATCCGGGTCGCCGCTGACGGGGGCGCGCCCATCGTGGTCAGCAAACCTGACAGCCCGCAGGCCGAGGCATTCCGCAAGATCGCCCGCGACATGATCGCCAAAGGCAACGCATGAGCCAGCCGGTTTTCCCACCCTTGCTGACAGGCCACCCGGTTCAGGGTGGGGAAGACCCGTTCGAGCGCGCGCAGGCCATGGCTGCGCTGGGCTGTGATGCGGGGACGGTTGTCTACAATATTCAGGCGGATTTCCTGCGCGTGGCAATTGTTTTTGCCCCCGAGGTGTCATTGCAGGATGCGGTGGCGATGCTGCCGCTTTGTGCTGTGGGATTCCAGAACGCGCTGGGCGCTCTGGCCCCACCAGAGGTTGCGGTGCATCTGGGTTGGGATGGTCTGATTTGCGTGAACGGCGCGCGGTGCGGCCGGTTCCGCGCGGCTGCGTCAACATCAATGCCCGAGGAAGAGCCGGACTGGCTGGTCGTCGGTTGGGAACTGACGCTGTTGCAAACCAGTGATGCGCCGGGTGAAACGCCTGATATCACCGCGCTGTACGATGAAGGCTGTGCCGAGGTTTCTGCAACGCAACTGGTGGAAAGCTGGTCACGACACATGTTGACCTGGCTCAACCGTTGGCAGGAGGATGGCAACGCGTCCTTGCACGCCGAATGGATGGGCCTGCTGCGTGGCGTGGGCGAACCGCTGATCGATGGTGGCGTATTCCTTGGAACGGATGAACGTTTCGGGATGCTGATCCGCGACGGGATCGATACGCATCTGCGCCCCCTGACCGACTTGTTGGAGAACCGAGAATGAAACTGGCCCGAGCGATCCATTTCGACGAAAGCGACATGAACGTGTTTCATTCCCCGGCGCGCACCGGAGAGTGGTGCGTTTCGGGCGGGTTCGAGTTTTCCAACTGGGGGCAGGGCGATCTTGAAGGCAAGGCGCGACAGGCATTTGCGAATGGCTGGCTGGGGTTGGAAACCTTTGGCCGGGTGACTTTTGTCGCCGTGACGCAGATCGAAGCCGCAGAGAAAGATCAGATTGCGCATAACCTGGCCGAACATTTTGTGCAATTCTATGGCGCACCCTCGGTCGAGGCCGCATTGGGCGTTGCGCAAGCTGAAATCGACCACATGTCAGAGTTGTGCGAAGACCATCCTGCCAACACGCTGTTGACCGTTGCCAGGGAATTGACAGAGACAGGCGTGCACGAAGCCTTTCGCGTGATCACTCCGCAGGACGCGGAGCTGGAGGCGTTGGCGGTTCACGGGTCGCTGGACGATTAGATCAGGTCGACAAACCCGCCGAACTGCCCGCGTTTGAAGATCAACCCTTTGCCGGTGCGATACATGACCTGCTCTACCTGGCCCACAATGATCAGATGATCCCCGGAGTCATGACGGGCATGAAGGCGGCAATCGAACCGGGCCAGACACTGGGCCAGATGCGGACGACCGGCCTCATCCTCGGTCCAGTCTGCATGTGAGAAATCCGCCCCATCGCGTGCAAACCGCAATGCCTGATCCTGCTGATCCTGCGCCATGACGTGGATCGAGTAGAGATCACAGGTACTGAACGTATCGAACCGGAATGATTCCTTGGCCAGACACCACAGGACCAGTGGCGGGTTCAATGAGACTGAGGCAAATGAATTCACCGTAATGGCACGCGGGCCATTGTCGGATTGCGCGGTAATCACTGTGACACCGGTGCCAAAGCATCCCAGCGCTTCCCGAAAGGCGGGGCTTTGATCCGGGGTCGGTCTAAAGGTCTTTTCGGTCATTGCGCGCTTAATCCTTGGCCGCGCATCAGGTGCCATGCGTGGCCCGGATTGTCCATGAAAAGCTGACTGCCGGGTGCAATTTATACCGTCAGTTCAGGTCTTCCAGCAAACGACCGTGTTTGCGGGTTTCCATAATCACCTCGCCAAAAGTCGTCAGGCCGCGTGCTTGCAGAATCGGCAGCACCTTGATCAATGCCTCGGCCGTGGCAATCGCATCCCCAAGTGCGGTATGGCGCAACGCTTCGGGGATCGCGATCTCCAACCGTTCACACAAGGCGTCCAGTGTGTGCGTGTCGCTTGCCCCGAACAGCACCGCAGACAGCAAGACCGTGTCGAGTATCGGATGATCCCACTCGACACCCATCCGTTTGGCATGGCGGCGCAGAAACGCCATGTCGAACGGGGCATTATGCGCCACGATCACGGCGTCGCGTGAAAACTGATGGAATACGCGCCCGGCTTCGACAATATCGGGCGCGCCCTGAACCATACGATCACTGATCTTGTGTACCTTGGTCGAGGCCGGAGGAATTGGAATGCCGGGATCAACCAGCATGTCCAGATGCTCACCCTGAACGATTTTACCATTCAGAACGCGTACTGCGCCGATCTGCACAATCTCATCCTTGTGAGGCAGCAAACCGGTTGTCTCCGTGTCGAAAACCACGAAACACAGATCCGTCAGGGGGCGGTTCTCGAACGCATCATCCCCCGGAGTATTGAGAAGTTCGAAATCATAGACCAGCGGGCGGGCATCGTCCGGAGACATGTGTGCCGCGCTGTCTTCGAAGACAAGCATATATCCGGGTGCATCCCCCAAGGGTTTCATCCGGGCGGAATATGTCTGCCGCCCGTCCACGCTGGACAGGGTGCAATAGACGTCCTTTCCGGTTTTGCACATCTTGGCATATGCGTCTGTCAGGCCGGTGGCTTCGAGGTATTCGAAAAGAGATGCGTTCAGACGGGGATGCGCGATCTGGGCAAGAACCTCGGCGGCCTGCCCGTCGTACAGAACGATCTGATGTTTCGGACTGGCCAGCAGCATGGCCACCGGAATTTCCGTCAGCAGCGCGGTCAGGCGCTGTTTTTCTGCGGCCAGATGCGCGGTTTCGGCGGCCACGGCCTCGGCTGTGCGCATGGCGTTCGAGGCCAGTTGTTCCGCCAATCCCGCCGCAGCCGGGGCAAGATCGCCCAGATACCGCGCGGCCTGCATATCCAGGTCGGTGCTTACACCGGCATGTGCACGGGCACGCAACTGGGCGGAAAGCCGTTCGATCGGTTTGGCGACGTTGTCATCGAACAGCAGCCAAACACCTGCGACCAGTGCCAGAAATCCAAATCCGATCAGGATCTCGGCAAAGACGAAATCATTCAGCAAATCGGGATTTCCCGCGCGGGAATAGGTGATCCAGAGAGCGGTGGCGCTGATGGCAACTCCGCCCAAAGCGAGGAGGCAGAAAAACAGAAAAATCCTGAGCCTCAAACTCAATCCGGTCAGCATGATCACACCCCGCAAGTGGCGGCGATGACGGGGTCATTGGCTCCGGCTGCAATCCAGTCAGCGTTCACCAGACGCCCGTCCTCGGCAAACTCGGCACCATCCGCCAGGTTGGCGCGGCGGCCTTCTGCACAATTCACGGCCACCGGCAGTTTCGAAACCGGAGCCCAGCGGCCAAAGAAGTAAAGATCGACAAGCCGTTGTTCCGGGACGTTTTCATTAGTGCGCACCGATACGGTGTCGATTGCTGCAAACCGATCAACGAACGGCACCGCGTAGGTCCAGGGACGATAAAACGCGCGGCTTTCGACCTCTTGCACGATGGTCATTTCTTCCGGCAGTTGGTCGCGCGTGCGATCGTACCAGGAATATTCGCTGGTGATGGTCATCGCGATCATTCCAAGACCGGCCGCAACCGGCGTTGTCCATTTCGGCAGGCGCCCTCCGGTCAGCTTGTTCAGCAAAAGAACGATGCCGGCAAATGCGATCCCCGCGAAAACCGTGCCGATCAGTTCCAGAAACATGTGGTCTCTCCGTTGGTCAGTCGCATGTCAGCCCAGCATTCCCTTGCCGTGGCCAACTGCCGATTGCATCGTTTTTACCACCACAAAAGCATCACGCAGATGACTTCGCTCAAAGTCCGACAATTCAGACGGTGGCAGATAGTTGTCGGGCATCGCTCCGGACTTAACCAGCCGAACCTGATGCTCCAGCCGGGTTTCCGCGATCAGGTCATAGGCGTCCAGCAGGTCACGCGCACCAGAGGGGCTGAGAACACCGCTGGCCTCGGCTGCTTTCAGGCGGGCGCGGGTGTTGGCCTCGGTCAGTTCGCCTTGCAGCGCGTAGATGCGCGCCAGATCGACGACGGGCACAACTCCGTTGTGTTTCAGATCCAGCGTATTGCGATGCTCACCCGAGCGGATCGTCGCGAAACCGCGCAGCAGGCCCAGGGGGGGCGTATGCTTCAGCGAGTTCGAAATCATGTGTGCGACGAAGATCGAGTTTGCCCTGGCCGCTGCCAGAGTGTGGGCTTGCAGGTCAGCAAACAATTCAAACGCGCCGCCGATGGGGCGCAGGTCGAACATGACCGAGGCCAGCATTTGCGCCTCGGGGTTTGGCTTGGCAATCCAGCCCTTGAAATAGTCGCGCCAGACACGAACCGGCTGACACCAGCGCGGATTTGTCGCCATCATTTCGCCGGGGCAGTAAAAGTACCCGCAGACGTCCAGCCCGTCAGAGACGAATTTGGCCAGTTTAGTGAAATAGGACATATCGGCGTCGGTGGCGCTGTCATCCAGCATCAGGCAATTGTCCTGATCCGATACGCCGGTTTGTTCTTGCCGTCCCTGTGAGCCGCAGGCCAGCCACAAATAGGGTACAGGCGGCGGGCCCAGTTCAGTTTCAGCCAATTTCAGCAGACGACGGGTAACCGTGTCGGCAATATCGGTGATCAGCCGCGTGACAATCTCGTGCCGGTTCCCGCCGGCAACCAATTGAACCAGCAACTGCGGAATTTCCGCCGTCACCCTCGCCATATCCTCTGCGCTGTCTGCCTTTGCGATCCGACCAACCAGCTCGGCCGAGTTGACGGCCTGATAATGGGTCAGATCTGTCTGCGTCACGATCCCGACCAGGCGACCGGCTTCGGAAATCGGGATGTGGCCAATACCGCGCTCCATCATGATATGCAGAACATCCGAGCCGATATCGCTGGGCGACAGGGTCACGGGGTTTTCGGTCATGATTTCCGAAATCGGTGTGGTTGCGGGCAACCCGTCGGCAACAAATTTGCCCGAAATGTCCCGCAGGGTGGCGATACCCTGCAATTTCTCTCCATCTGTCACGCAAAGCGACGAGATATGTTTGTCGCGCATGATCCGTGCCGCTTCCTGAACTGTCGTGTCCGCAGGGCAGGTGGCGGGATCGCGCGCCATCAGAACGTCAATCGAACTGGTCGCAAGGCTTTGGGGGCCGCTGCGTTCACCGCGGGTTCGATTGAAAAATTTGGCGACGACGTCGTGGTTGTCGATCAAATTCCGCACCAAATCCGGAGGCAGAACCATCAGGACAGATGGTGTATGAGCGCGGGCCTTGGTCGCAGCCTTGCCGTCCTTCAACAGGCCGCGTTCACCGAAGGAATTGCGCAACCCCAGATGAGAAACGACTGCGCCGTTCTCGTCGGTGATCTCAACCTGTCCTTCATAGATCACAAAGACCCCGGGCAGGGAATGGCCGAGCTCATAGACCGAGGCGTCTTCTTCAACCTCCCAGACCTCGATCTGCTTTACGATCTGATCGAGGGTGTCTGACGGCAGCGCGTCATAGGGATGAACGGATTTCAGAAACCGGGTAATTTCATCGTGGGATAGGGGCATCTGATGTCTCCGGTGTTCTGGTGAAAAAATCCCGCCCGGTGGTGTGCCGGGCGGGAACAATGGATCGAAAGACGCGGCCGAAGGCAAGTGCCGACAGCCGCATCATACTCAGTGATCCTGAGCTGCGCCCGCACCACGGGGAATGCGTACGCTTTCGACCAGATCCTTGATCTCCTGCGGGGTCTCCTTAGTCATGCCAGCCACAACATAGGCGACAGCGAAGTTGACCATGGCACCGATCGCACCGAACGAGGTCGACTTGATCGGACCCAGCAGCGGATCTGCATCAGTGAACGAGTTGGTGCCCGGAATGAACAGCCAGCCCTTGTGCAGGAAGATGTAGACCAGGGTGACGACCAGACCAGCCAGCATGCCTGCGACCGCGCCGGTGTTGTTGATGCGGGTCGAGAAGATCCCCATCATCAGCGCCGGGAAGATCGAAGCTGCCGCCAGACCGAACGCAAGCGCCACGGTTTGTGCCGCAAAGCCCGGTGGGTTCAGACCCAGATAGGTCGCAACCACAATCGCCACGGCCATTGCGATACGCGCTGACAGAAGCTCGCCCTTTTCCGAGATTTGCGGGTTGATTGCGCCCTTGATCAGGTCGTGGGACACAGCCGACGAGATTGCAAGCAGCAGGCCCGCAGCGGTGGACAGAGCAGCCGCAAGACCACCAGCGGCGACCAGACCGATTACCCAACCCGGCAGGTTGGCAATCTCGGGGTTGGCCAGAACCAGGATGTCACGGTTGAACTTGGTCAGCTCGTTTCCAACCCAGCCTTTTTCTTCGGCAAGTGCCTGCATGTCGGCATTCTTGTCGTTGTAGTACTGGATCTTGCCGTCGCCGTTCTTGTCTTCCCAGTCCAGCAGACCTGTTTTTTGCCACGTGGCCATCCAGTCATAGCGTGCGTCATTGTCGATTTGTTCAACAGTCACAGCTCCGCCTTCGATGCCGCCATTGGGCCACATCATGTCACTGATGTTCAGACGCGCCATGGCACCAACCGCAGGGGCGGTCAGATACAGCAGAGCGATGAAGACCAGCGCCCAGCCAGCCGACCAACGTGCGTCAGCCACTTTGGGAACGGTGAAGAAGCGCATGATGACGTGCGGCAGACCCGCAGTACCGATCATCAGCGACAGGGTGAACAGCACCATGTTCAGCGTGTTCGAGTGGTGGGCCGTGTATTCATTGAAGCCCAGCTCGGTCACGATGGCGTCCAGCTTGGTCAGCAGGGGTTCACCGCTGGCGGTGTCACCAAACAGACCCAGCGCCGGTACCGGCGTGCCTGTCAACTGCAACGAGATGAAGATCGCCGGGATGGTGTAGGCGGTGATCAGCACGCAGTACTGAGCGACCTGAGTATAGGTCACGCCCTTCATCCCACCAAACACCGCATAGGCAAACACAACCGCTGCACCGATCAACAGGCCCGAGGTGTTGGACACTTCGAGGAAGCGGCCAAAGGCCACGCCGACGCCGGTCATCTGACCGATCACGTAGGTCACCGAGGCCACGATCAGGCAGATCACGGCAACGATACGCGCAGTCTGGCTGTAGAAGCGGTCGCCGATGAATTCCGACACGGTGTATTTACCAAACTTGCGCAGGTAAGGCGCAAGCAGCAGTGCCAGCAGCACATAGCCGCCAGTCCAACCCATCAGGAACGAGCTGTTGTCGTAGCCGGTGAAGGCAATCAGACCCGCCATCGAGATGAACGAAGCCGCAGACATCCAGTCCGCCGCCGTTGCCATACCGTTGGTGACCGGATGGATGCCGCGACCAGCGGCGTAGAATTCCGATGTGGACCCAGCCCGGGCCCAGATCGCGATGCCGATGTATAGCGCGAAGGACGCGCCAACAAACAGCAGGTTGATGGTAAACTGATCCATGGGGTTTACTCCTCAACACCGTATTCGGCGTCTAGCTTGTTCATGCGCCAGGCGTAGTTGAAGATCAGCACCAAAAAGACCAGGATCGATCCCTGTTGTGCGAACCAAAAGCCCAGATCGGTTCCGCCGACGGCGATCCCCGACAACATCGGACGCAGCAGAATGCCGAATCCAAACGACACCAGCGCCCAGATCGCGAGGCTGATGTAGATGAGGCGCAGGTTAGCCTGCCAATAGCCCTTGTCGGACTCGGCAACCTGCGCGGAGTTTGTTGAATGATCCGCCATCGCGGGTTCCTCCTTCGCTTCCTCGTTGGACGGCCCGATGCCCACATCCTCCAGTGCGTCGGGCCGCTTCCCACTTGTGCCAGACGCCACGTGACGTCAGGCAAAACTTCACCAGTCCGCCAAGGCGGTCTTTTGAAGTATTCTGTTTGGGATCAGAGCCTTGCGGCTCTTAATCCACCCCCTAATTCATTACTTCGCCAACGATCCCTTCAAGGTCATTGGCAATGTCTTCGATCCTGCCCATGGCGTTAGTACGCTTCAGCACGCCCTGTCCGTCATAGTAGGCGATCAGTGGTGCCGTCTGCGCGTGGTACGCCGCAAGGCGCGAGGCCACCGTTTCGGCATTGTCATCCGCGCGGCGCTTGAATTCGGTATGACCGCATTTGTCGCATTTGCCTTCTTCGGCAGGTTTCTTGAACTGGTCGTGGTACCCTTCGCCACAGCCGGCGCAGGTGTAGCGGCCCGAAATACGGGTCACCATTTCTGCGTCTTCCACTTCGAGGCTGATCGCGGCGTTGATCTTCTGGTTGTTCGACGCCAGCAGACTGTCCAGCGCTTCGGCCTGAACCGTCGTGCGCGGGAAACCGTCCAGAATGACGCCCTTGGCGCAATCCGGCTGTGCCATGCGGTCGCGCAGGATGGCGATGACGATCTCGTCGCTGACCAGATCGCCGGCTTCCATAACAGCTTTTGCCGCTTTGCCGGCTTCGGTTCCGGCCGCGACGGCTTCGCGCAGCAGGTCACCGGTGCTGAGTTGTACAAGTCCGAATTTCTCTTCCAGCATCCGGGCTTGCGTGCCCTTCCCGGCACCCGGAGGGCCGAGAAGGATGAGAACGGCGGGCGTGGTGATCGTGGCAGCGTCCATCACACCCTCACTTATTCGCACGGTTTTCGATCAGGTCTTCGACCACCGACGGATCGGCCAGTGTCGAAGTGTCGCCCAAAGATCCGAAATCGTTCTCGGCGATCTTTCGCAGGATACGGCGCATGATCTTGCCCGAGCGCGTTTTCGGCAGGCCGGGGGCCCACTGGATCACATCCGGGGATGCAATCGGGCCGATCTCGGTACGGACCCATGTGCGCAGTTCTTTCATCAGCTCGTCCGAGGGCTCGCGATCATTCATCAAAGTGACGTAGCAATAGATGCCTTGCCCTTTGATTTCATGAGGGTATCCAACCACGGCAGCCTCAGCCACAGCGGCATGCGCGACCAGCGCGCTTTCCACTTCGGCCGTGCCCATACGGTGACCGGACACGTTGATCACGTCATCCACGCGGCCCGTGATCCAGTAATCGCCATCCTCGTCGCGGCGGCAGCCGTCACCGGTGAAGTAGTAGCCTTTGTAGTCCGAGAAATAGGTTTTCTCGAACCGCTCATGATCGCCCCAGACGGTGCGCATCTGGCCGGGCCAGCTGTCTTTGATGCACAGCACGCCCTCGACACCGTTGCCATCGATTTCAACACCGGATTGCGGGTCCAGAACCACCGGTTCGATGCCAAAGAACGGTTTCATGGCCGATCCGGGCTTCATCGCATGCGCGCCGGGCAGGGGGGTCATCAGGTGACCGCCGGTTTCGGTTTGCCACCAGGTATCGACGATGGGGCATTTGCCTTTGCCGACAACGTCGTTGTACCAGGTCCAGGCTTCGGGGTTGATCGGTTCACCCACGGTGCCCAGAATGCGCAGATCGCTGAGGTCGCATTTTTCGACAAACTCGTTGCCCTGACCCATCAGCGCGCGGATCGCGGTCGGCGCGGTGTAGAACTGGTTGACCTTGTGCTTTTCGCAGACCTGCCAGAAACGCGAGGCATCTGGATAGGTCGGCACGCCTTCGAACATTAGCGTGGTCGCGCCATTGGCCAGCGGGCCATAGACGATATAGCTGTGTCCGGTGACCCAGCCCACATCCGCAGTACACCAGTACACGTCGCCTTCGTGATAATCGAAGGTGATCTCGTGCGTCATTGCGGCGTAAACCAGATAGCCGCCGGTTGTGTGAACAACGCCCTTTGGCTGACCGGTCGAACCTGACGTGTAAAGAATGAACAACGGATCTTCGGCGTTCATTTCGGCAGGGGCGCAGTAGTCGTCCGCCTCAAGCGCCATTTCGTTGTAGTCAAAGTCGCGACCGTCGATCCAGGTGGTCTGACCGCCAGTACGCTTGACCACAAGGCATTTTACCGTGTCCTTGCAGTGCAGCAGGGCGGCGTCTGCGTTGGACTTCAGCGGCGTTTTGCGGCCACCGCGCGGGGCCTCATCTGCCGTAATCACGACCTTGGCGTCGCACCCATTGATCCGCGCGGCCAGAGCGTCGGGCGAGAAGCCCGCGAAAACGATGGAATGAATTGCGCCGATCCGCGCGCAGGCCAGCATGGCATAAGCGGCTTCGGGGATCATCGGCAGATAGATGACCACGCGATCGCCTTTGCGCACGCCCAGGGATTCCAGAATGTTGGCCATCCGGCAGGTGCGGCGGTGCAATTCTGCGTAAGAGATATGCTGGGCCGGGTCATTCGGATCATCCGGCTCCCAGATGATTGCGGTTTGGTCGCCGCGGGTTTTCAGATGACGATCCAGGCAGTTGGCCGACACATTCAACGTGCCGTCGGCATACCAGTTGATCTTGACCGAGCCAAACTCGTAACTGACGTCCTTGACCTGAGTGAAGGGCTTGATCCAGTCGATGCGCTTGCCTTGCTCGCCCCAGAACGCGTCGGGGGCGCTGATTGAGGCTGCGTACATGTCGGCATATTTTGCGGCATCGACATGCGCACGAGCGACGGTTTCTGCGGATGGCGGATAAGTCTTGGCATCTGCCTGGGCAGCGGTGGTCATCTTTGAGGCTCCTCCCTCTGGACTGGATTGCATGTGGATGTTTTGCCTGTCATTCAGGCAATGTCGATCCTGTTCCTCTCCAAGTTTGAATATTACCGCGTTCTGAAAATAAATAAATAAATTGGTGTAATCCTTGGATTTCTTTGTAAAGAAATTTTAGTTGCGTAGCGCTATTTGTAAAAAGTAAGACCAAAACTTCTCGAAAAAGAAACAAAAACAGCAATTTGAATGTAACGAATATTGCGCGTGATGCGTGTCAATTGTGTTTGCAACGACGGGTGAGTTCAGCGCGTCTGTCGTCTTGGACCATTTTCGGGGCTTCTTCCAAAAAATTACGCAAATCCCGGTTAGGGTTGGCACAATCGAATGTTGGCGCTAGCTTGATCGACAAGCGCCTCGGTAGGGGGCGCACCTATGGGAGACGAAACTATGAAAAAGATGTTGAGCGGTGCCGCAGTCGCCGCCCTTGGCGTTGCTTTCGTGACCGAAGCCGCCGCAACAGAATGGAACGCGTCCGTCTGGGGCAAGCGCCGCGCCTTTACGGAACATGTTGAAAAACTGGCCGAACTGGTCAGCGAGAAAACCGGTGGCGAATTCACCATCAATGTCAGCTATGGCGGGTTGTCCAAGCCGCGTGAAAATCTGGACGGCATTGAAATCGGCGCCTTCGAGATGGCTCAGTTCTGTGCAGGCTATCACCGCGACAAGAACCGGGCGATCACCGTTTTGGAACTGCCGTTCCTGGGTGTGAACAACCTTCAGGAAGAAGTTGCGGTCAGCCATGCGGTATACGACCATCCAGCGGTCAAGGAAGAGATGGCGCAATGGAACGCCCGCATCATCATGACCTCGCCAATGCCGCAGTATAACCTTGTCGGCACGGGCGAGCCGCGGGATGAACTGGCTGAATTTGACGGAATGCGGGTCCGGGCGACCGGTGGCCTTGGTCAGGCCTTCGAGGCGGTCGGAGGGGTGCCGACATCGGTACCGGCGACCGAAGCCTTCAATGCGATGGAGTCGGGTGTCGTCGACACCGTGGCCTTTGCCCAGCACGCGCACCTGTCATTCGGGACGATAAACGAAGCGGACTGGTGGACTGCGAACCTGAATCCGGGAACGGTGAACTGCCCGGTTGTCGTCAACATCGATGCCTACGAGGCCCTGCCAGCCGAACATCGTGAGGCCCTGGACAGCTCGATTGACGAGGCGATCGACCACTACCTGGCGAATTACGGCGGCTTGCTCGAACAATGGGACAGCGTCCTGGAGGAAAAGGGTGTCCAGAAGGTCATGATCGACGACGCGGTAATTGAAGAGTTCCGCACGAAGGCCGCTGATCCGATCCGTGAAAAATGGATTGCGGACATGACCGCACAGGGCCTGCCGGCACAGGACCTTTACGATCTTGTCCAGACGACGCTGAAGCAACAGCGCGGCGGCAACTGATCCACAAGGCCGGGTGCTTTCAAGGCGCCCGGCAACAAACAACAAGGAAACACCGGAATGGCAGGACAAGCCACGGTTCTGGTAGACGGCAGCCGTCTGAGCCAGTTGGATCAGCGTTTGCTCGTGCTCGAACGGTTTCTGGCACTGATCAGCGGATTGGCGGTTTTTTCACTGATGGTATTGGCCGTTGTGTCGGTCAGTGGTCGAAATGCGCTGAATGCTCCTTTGCCGGGCTATGTGGACTGGATCGAACAGGCGATGCCTCTCATCGCTTTTCTGGGCATTTCATATGTTCAGCGTGATGGGGGGCATATCCGGATGGATATCGTTATTTCCCGCTTGCACGGTCGGGCTTTGTGGCTGTTTGAACTGCTCTCGGTGGTTCTGATCCTGATCCTGATGCTGGCTCTGGTTTGGGGCAGTTGGTCTCATTTCGACCGGTCCTTTGATTTTGGCGCTCCAATGTGGAGCCGGGACAGTTCGATCGACATCGGCATACCCTTGTGGCCGGCCAAGCTGCTGGCACCTGTTGCATTTTCCGTTCTCTGCCTGCGCCTTGCGCTGCAAGTCTGGGGGTTTGGCCGGGCGTTCTGGCTGGGGCTGGACGCTCCGGCGGCCGTTCCGTTGATACAGGATGCAGCGGCGCAGGCGGCGGCCGAGGCCGAACAGTTCGAAGGGCAGGACTGATACATGGACACGATTGAGATTGGCCTTTGGGTCACTGGCGGCCTTCTGGTCCTTGTCGTGGCGGGCATGCGGGTTGCCTTTGCAGCGGGTCTGGCAGGGCTTGTCGGGTTGGTTTGGATTTTCTGGGCCAAGTTCGGTTACGATCCTGAACGGTTTGGCAAGGCGCTGACAGTGGCGGTCAAGACCGCGGGGCAGGTGCCACATTCCAAGGTCGCGTCCCACACTCTCAGCCTGATTCCGACCTTTATCCTGATCGGGTATCTGGCATATTATGCGGGGCTTACCCGTGCTTTGTTCGAGGCCGCAAAACGTTGGGTCGCATGGGTGCCCGGAGGGTTGGCGGTTTCGACCGTTTTCGCCACGGCCGGCTTCGCTGCGGTGTCCGGTGCTTCGGTTGCGACATCCGCCGTCTTCGCCCGTATCGCGATTCCGGAAATGCTGAAGGTGGGCTATAACAAACGCTTCGCAGCAGGCGTGGTTGCCGCGGGCGGAACGCTGGCATCCCTGATCCCGCCCTCGGCCATTCTGGTGATCTACGCGATCATCGTCGAACAGGATGTCGGGAAGCTGCTGTTGGCGGGGTTCATTCCGGGTGCGTTTTCCGCAATCGTGTACGGCCTTCTGATCGTCGGGATTGCAGTGATCTTCAAATCCGTTGGCCCGCCGGTCACGGGGTTTTCCTGGAAACAGCGCTTTGCCGCTCTTCCCGGTGCCATTCCGATTGTCGCCGTCATCCTGATCATCATTTGCTTTGTCTACAATCCGTTTGGTGAAAAAGCATGGGGCACTCCGACGGAAGGCGGTGCCATTGGTGCATTCATCGTGTTCTGTTTCGCCTTGTTCCACGGAATGCGCTGGGCCGAGCTCAAATCCGCGCTTTTGGAAACTGCCAAACTGACGGCGATGATCTTTTCGATCATCTGGGGCGTTCTGATCTATGTGCGCTTTCTTGGTTTCGCAGACCTTCCGGGCGCCTTCTCGGATTGGATCACGGGGCTCGAGATGTCGCCCATGATGATCCTGATCTGCATTCTCCTGGCATATGCGGTGTTGGGCATGTTCATGGATGCGATCGGAATGCTGCTTTTGACCTTGCCCGTCGTCTATCCGGCGGTGATGGCCTTGAATGGTGGTGAAACCGTCAGTGCCGCTGACAGCGCGTTTGGAATGTCCGGCCCGATGTGTGCGATCTGGTTTGGCATTCTGGTGGTCAAAATGGCCGAGTTTTGCCTGATAACGCCGCCCATCGGGCTGAACTGCTTTGTCGTTGCCGGTGTGCGCCCGGACCTGAGCGTTCAAGATGTGTTCAAAGGCGTCACGCCCTTTTTCATCGCGGACGCCCTGACCATCGCAATGCTTGTGGCATTCCCGGGTATTGTCCTCTACCTGCCATCGCTTGCGGGATAGCTCGGAAGCGAGGCTCTGCCTCGCGCTCCGGGATATTTGTGGCCAGATGAAGAATGGATCCCTTGCTTCATCTGGCTGAAAATATCCCGGGGGAGGCGCGCGTAGCGCGGCGGGGGCAGAGCCCCCACGATTGCGTGCTATCCGGCCCGCATCAACATTCCGAACAGATCGCGCGGATCGTCCGGGTCGGCCAACATGTCCAGAGGTTCAAAGAAGGTTGTACCTTCAATCGCCTGTTTCACATAGCGCAGCGCCGAGAAATCCTCGATGGCAAAGCCTACACTGTCGAACAAAGTGATCTGCCGCTCATCGGTGCGCCCCTTGGCGGCGCCGGTGATGACCTGCCACATCTCGGTCACAGGGTGGTCCGCGTCCAGCGCCTGAATTTCGCCTTCGATCCGGGTTTGTTCAGGGTATTCGACGAAGATGTCCGAACGTAACAGGATGTCGCGATGCAACTCGGTCTTGCCGGGGCAATCGCCTCCGATGGCGTTGATGTGCACGCCGGGCCCGACCATGTTGTCGGTCAGGATCGTTGCATATTTCTTGTCTGCCGTGCAGGTGGTGATGATCTGGGCGCCTTCAATGGCGTCTTCCGGCGTGGTGCAGGGGATGACGGTCAGGCCCTTGCCCTGCAAGTTCGCAGCGCATTTCGACGTGGCATTCGGATCGATGTCATAAAGCCGAACGGTGTCGATTCCGCACATTGCCTTAAAGGCGAGGCATTGGAATTCGGACTGTGCGCCATTGCCGATCATGGCCATTGTCCTGGCATTTTTCGGAGCCAGATAGCGCCCGACCAATGCCGAAGTCGCAGCAGTGCGCAGCGCGGTCAGCATTGTCATTTCAGTCAACAGCGTCGGATATCCGGTGTAGACATCCGCCAGCAGACCGAATGCGGTTACGGTTTGCAACCCTTCAGAGGTGTTTTTGGGATGGCCGTTTACGTATTTGAACCCGTATGCCTCACCATCCGAAGTTGGCATCAACTCAATTACACCATGAGGGGAATGCGCCGGAATGCGAGGTGTCTTGTCGAAGCTTTCCCATCGTTTGAAATCGGCCTCGATCTGAGCGGCAATCTGCGTGATCATCTGTTCGACGCCAATGTGGTGTACCAGTCGCATCATGTTGTCGACGGAAACGAATGGTACCAGGGCCTTGTCTGAAGGTTGCATGGTGTTCTCCTATCGGCGGGCAAGGTGAACGCCTGCAATCATGCAGCGCACGGACCCACCGGCGGTTTCAATTGTTGGAACGGACAGCGGCAACGGTGTTGCGCTGTCCTGGATTGTTGCGATTTGGTCTGGTGTGAGGGCGGCAAGTGCCCTGCTGGACAGGGCCAGAACCAACCCATCCCGTCCGGTCAGCTCAATGGCGTTACCTGCGAACTCGGCAATTTGGTCGTGCGTCAGGTCAATGACCGTTCGACCGGATTCTTCCAGCCGATTGCGAACGGTCATGTGGCGGGCCGGGTCCGAAATCATGTCGAGGCAAATCAGGGCGTAATGTGTGCCGATACCCATCAATACGTTGGTGTGATAAACGTCCCGGCCCCTGGCATCGCGGGCTTCGAAGGCGATTGGTTCATAGTTGAAATGTGTGCAGAACCGTTCCAACAGGACCGGATCGGCGCGATTGGACGTCACCGTGTAAGCGATGCGGGCCACATGATCCAACACCATCGCGCCGGTCCCTTCCAGAGCCAGGTTGTCTTGTTCCAGCCCGGAATAGTCGATGACATCCTGCACACGGTATTCCTGTTTGAGCAGTTCGATTACATCGGTCCGGCGTTCGCGTCTGCGCGATGGCACGAACATCGGGTAGATCGCCACATGGCCGCCGGGATGCGTCGAGAACCAGTTGTTCGGAAAAACGCTGTCAGGCGTGTTGAGGTCGCCGAAATCGTCAAACACATGAACAGTGACACCGGCGTCGCGCAAGTGCTGTACCGCCCGATCATGTTCATCCCTGGCCGCTTCCGACGTGGCCTCGGCGGATGCGGTGCTGAGCGTTTGAAAGGCATTGTCATCGCGTGTTTCCGGGTTGGACGCAAATGCGTGCGGCCGGATCATGACGGCGGCAGATGGCGCTTGAAGAGACAGCATCAGAAACTCCGGGTGGGACGGTCAAAGATACGGCGGCCCATCAACGAGGCGGCCAGATCGACCATCAGTTTTGCGGTTCGGCCCCTCTCATCCAGAAACGGGTTCAGTTCGACCAGGTCCAGCGAGCAGACAAGCCCGCTTTCGTGCAGCAGCTCCATCACCAGGTGGGCTTCGCGCTCGGTCGCACCGCCGGGCACGGTCGTGCCGACTGCGGGGGCCACTGCCGGGTCGAGGAAATCGACATCCAAAGATACATGTAGCAGAGCGTTTTCTGCCTTCACGCGATCAAGAAAGGACAAAAGGGGGGCTTTGATACCGTTTTCATCAATGCTGCGCATATCCGCCAGCATGGCGCGGTCTTGCTCCAGCGCCGCCCGTTCCGCCGGGTCGACAGAACGCAATCCGATCATGCCGACGCGATCCGTCGGTATGACGGCGGGCAAAGGGGGGAAATCCTCGAATCCGGGTCTGCCGGTGAAATACGCCACCGGCGTTCCGTGCAGGTTGCCGCTGCCGGTACTGTCCGGAGTGTGAAAGTCGCTGTGGGCGTCAAGCCATAGCACAAAAAGGGGCCGGTCGATCTGAGCTGCGTGGGCGGCCATCCCGGTCACCGTTCCCATGGACAGGGCGTGATCACCCCCCATGAAAATCGGAATGCCCTGACCAGCCGCGTTATGCGCAGCTTTGCTGAGCGCGCGCGTCCACCCCACACATTCGGGCAGGGCGAACAGGTGCGGGTGTTGCGGAATGTCGACGTTTTCGGCCTGCACGTCGCCCCAATCGTGAACGGTGTGACCAAGATCAGACAGCGCCTCATCCAACCCTGCCACGCGATACGCATCAGGTCCCATCCGGCATCCCTGACGGCGTTTTCCGGCGTCCATTGGGGCGCCGACCAGTATGATATCCTTGATTTCCATGTGTTCATTTAGGCCGTCGGACTGTCTTGCGTGAAGTCGGCAAAATGCTCAAAATGGTCTCGGAAAATCCTTTATGAGAAGATGCCATGGACGAATTGGACAATCGGCTGCTCAATGCGTTGCAACGGGATGCACGGGCAAGCCTGTCAGAACTTTCGGAAACACTGGGCGTGACGCGCACCACGGTCCGCAGCAGGTTGCAGCGGCTGAAACAGTCCGGTGAAATCGTCGGCTTTACCGTCCTGACGCGTCGCGATCTGGCGCAAAGCCCGGTGCGCGGGTTGATGATGCTCGAGATAGAAGGGCGCGGGACGGAACGCGTCATGGCCCGGATCGGTGCCATGCGTCAGGTGACGGCAGTTCATTCGACAAATGGCAGCTGGGACCTGATCGCCGAGATCAGTACGGAAACCCTGGCCGAACTGGACGAGGTTCTGTTTCAGATCCGAAAGATCGACGGCGTGACGCGTTCGGAAACGAACCTTTTGCTGTCAACACGCAAGGGGCGGCTCTAGCGCTTTGAGATAAAAACAAAATGTGCCAGAGTCCGTTGGCAGATGAAGTCTGAATCGTCGACGGGCGGATGAGTCGCGCGTGGTATCTGCGATCAGAAACTGACGGGGACGTGCAGCATGACCAATGCGGAAAGTGACGGTGAATCTATGGCCGTGCACTGGGCCGAAAAGCTTACGGCCATGTTGGAAAAACCCTGGCTGCGGATTGCGATACCGGTTCTCGTGACCGGGATCGCGCTGACGGTTCTGCATGATTTGTCGGCGCATGTGAAATGGTCAGATGTCCAGACAGATATCGCAACGACGTCGTGGAAACTGATGTTTTTCGCATTGTGCTGGACCGCGTTCAGTTTCCTGTCGCTGTCGCTCTATGATGTGTTTGCCGTACAAAGCGTGGCGGGCGGCAAAGTGCCGTTGCCTGTTGCCGGAATGGCGGGGGCCAGCGGCTATGCCGTGTCGAACTGTCTGGGGTTTTCTTACATTACCGGAACGGCGATCCGGTATCGGATATATGCGTCGCTGGGTTTGGATCTGGGGCGGGTGGCCGGGGTTATCGCAACGTCCTGGGTCGCGTTCTGGATGGGGCTTGTTCTGGTTCTGGGTGTGCTGCTGACCGTGCATCCGGACGGAATTTCAAAAGTGATGCCTGTCAGCGAAACGGTGGAAACCGTCATCGGGCTGTGCCTTTTGGGGGCATTGGTTGCGATGTTCATATGGTTGTCCAGCGGCGGCAGGCGGTTGGCCGTCGCAGGTATCGGGTTTGACTTGCCGGGTGGCAAACTGGCCAGCCTTCTGACACTGGCCGCCATCGGAGATCTGGTTGGCGCGTCCATGGCGCTCTATGTCCTGATGCCGGACGATCTGGGCGTTGGCTATCCCTATTTCTTCACGATCTACATCGCGGCCATCGCCGTTGGAATCCTCAGCCACGCACCGGGCGGGCTCGGGGTGTTCGAAGCCACGCTGATCGCGGGGCTTGGGGCGTCGGGACGTTCGGATGTGATCGCAGCCTTGTTGCTGTATCGCGTCGTTTACACCTTCTTGCCGTTCGGTATCGCCAGCGTGTCCATTGCGGTCGCGTCCGCACTGACGCAAAGGCACAGGATCGGCGGCGCCGCAACATGGGTCTATCGGGTCATCCGCCCCATCGTTCCCATGGTGGCAGCCGGGGTTGCGGCCGTGGCAGGAGTGGTCCTGCTGGTGTCCGGCGCATTGCCAGCGGGCACGCAGAACCTTGGCGTTCTGAGAGAGGTTTTGCCGCTGTCATTTGTCGAGGCATCACACCTTGCCGGCAGTGCTGTCGGCGTACTGCTTTTGCTGGTGTCCCGCGGTTTGTTTCGAAAGCTTTACCGCGCATGGGTTGTGGCAATGTTGTTGATGGTGGCCGGGTTCTTTGCCTCGCTGGCAAAGGGGCTGGACACTCACGAAGCGTTGTCGATGCTGGGAACGATTGGCCTTCTGGCGATGTTCCGCGGGGCGTTTTACCGGGTCAGTGGCGCGTCGATCTTCAGGCTGAATATCCCTTGGTTGATCAGTGTCGTGGCGCTGCTGGCGGTGATATTCTGGATCGGACTGTTCGCCTATTCCCATGTCGAATACCAGAACGCCCTGTGGTGGGAATTTGCCTGGAACGGAGACGCTTCGCGCTTTTTGCGCTCCAGCCTCATCGTGGCGGTGATCGTTGGTGTCGTGGCCGTGAACTCTCTGTTCGGGCGAGAGGTTCCGACACCTGTGCGCACGGAAATCCCCGAGGTCGTTGAACAGCTTGTGATGGAGTGCGAGGACACCGAATCCCAAATCTCGCTTACCGGTGACAAACAGTTCCTGATCTCACCGGATGAGACCGCATTCATTGCGTATGCAGACACGGGTAATGCTCTGATCTCGAAAGGCGAGCCGGTCGGAGATGAAGAAGCGGGGCGGCAATTGATCTGGCAGCTCAGGGAAATGGCTGACCGAGAGGGAAAACTGTGTGCCTTTTACAGTGTTTCAACCAAATACCTGCCGACATTTCTGGATCTGGGCCTGTCGATCCTGAAGATTGGCGAGGTCGCGCGGGTGCCGCTCAGAGATTTTTCGCTGGACGGAAAGTCGCGCAAGCGGTTCAGGCAGGCCAGGAACCGGGCCGAGCGGGAGGGATATGTATTCGAGATCATTCCGAAAGAAGATCTGGCCCCGGTGTTGCCGGAATTGCGCGCGATTTCAGATCATTGGCTGGCGCAAAAGGCGGGTGCCGAAAAGGGCTTTGCGTTGGGGGGCTTTGACGATCAGTACCTGTCATATTTCGATCACGCGGTTCTGCGTGACGGTAAAACAGGCAAGATCATGGCCTTCGCCAACCTGTTTCAGGGCGGCAACAAATCCGAGCTGTCGCTGGATCTGATGCGATATGAGCCTGACAGCCCGAGCTTTGTCATGGATGCGCTTTTTGCCGAGATGATGAACTGGGGATCGCAGCAGGGGTTCCACTGGTTCTCATTGGGCGCGGCGCCGTTTTCGGGCATCGAAAACCGTCAGCTTGCATCGCTTTGGAACCGCATCGGCGGCTTTGTCTATGAGCATGGTGAGCAGTTCTATCATTTTGAGGGTTTGCGCGCCTTCAAACAGAAATTCGACCCGGAATGGAGCCCCAACTATCTGGCCAGCCCTGGCGGGCTGGCCGCGCCCCGCATCCTTTATGAGGTCAATATTTTGATTTCGGGTGGCCTGCGCGGATTGACCAAGTAGCGCCTAGTTCAGGCTGGCCCGGGTCGGGGTTTTTTCAAGTAGATCGCCCCAATCGGTGCGATAGGCCATTTCCGCCAGCACGGTTTCAGGCAGGAATTCCTGATTTTGACGGATCTGCCATCCGCCGCCCAGGCCTTTGTAAACCGCAACCAGATTGCTGGACACCTGCTGCCGCGCTTCGATCAGGTTTGCCTGCGACCGCAAAAGTGCGGTCTGCGTGTTCAGAACGCGTGAATAGCTGGCGATTCCATCCCTGTACTGGCTTACGGCGATATCTGCGGCCTTGCGCGAGGCTTCGACGCTTTTCTGATAGAACCCTACCTGTTTTCGCGCTTGTGCATAGGCGACCATCGCGCTTTCCACTTCGGAATACGCGGTTAGAACGGTATTCTGATAATTGGCAATCAGCGCTTGATATGCTGCATCCTGCGCACGGACATTGTTATTGATGCGGCCATAGTTGAGCACGTTCCAGACCACGCCGGCACTGGCCAGGCCGGTGGTGCTGTTGCCGCTGAACAGATCGCGCCCGCCCGATGCCTGCAAACCGATCGCGCCCGACAGCACGAACTGAGGATACAGGTCAGCCATTGCGATGCCCACCTGCGCCGATTGGGTCGCAGCGGCCAGTTCCGCCGCGCGGACATCCGGGCGGCGGCGCAGCAGTTCTGCCGGCACCCCAACGGCCACATTTGTTCGCGCTGACGGGATACGGCCGGAATTCCCCAGCAGGTTGGTCATCCGGGACGGCGTGGCCCCCAGCAGCACGGCCAGCGCATTCTTGGTCTGTTGCAGGTCGCTTTCCAACTCGGGCACCAAGGCCTTGGTGTTGTTGAGCAGGGCAGTGGATTCCTGAACGTCCAGTTCGGTCGTGACCCCGTTGTTGAACCGCAGCTGAGTCAGGTCCGCCGATTCCTGCTGCAATTTGATGTTTTCCCGGGCGACCGCCAGCGATTCCTGCAACGCACGGATATTGACATAGAGCGCTGCCACGTCGCCGGTCAGTGTGACCAATGCGTCATCATAGTTTGCGACCTGCAAAGCCAGATTCGACCGCGCCGCCTGCACACCGCGCCGTTGTGCGCCCCAGACGTCCAGCTCCCACTGGGCGTCGAACCCAACCTGAGACGTCGAGAATTCGGTATCCAGGGGGATGATCCGGTTGATATCGGCAACAGGCCCAAGGTTGTCGCTGATTTGCCGCCGTTGCAATGACGCACCTATGGCCTGGGATTGCGGGTACAATTCGCCGAAAGCAATCCCCAACTGTGCCCGCGCTTGCAGCACCCGCGCGCCCGCGACCTGAAGCGTCAGGTTCTGGGCATAAGCTTCGGCAATCAGCCGGTTGAGGGTCGGGTCATTGAATGTTTCCCACCATTTGACCACGGGTGCGCTGCGCGATGTCAGGCCGCTTTGGCCGACGCTGGGGCTGTTTACCTCGATCCATTGCTTCACGACCGGAGAGTTCGGGCGCACGAAATCGGGCCCCACGGGCGTGCAGGCCGCGAAAGTGGCGGCGCAAAGTGCGGTTCCCATCAACCGGCTAAGTGTCATGGCGCGCATCCTCAAATATCCAGCGGTCGGATGAAGTTGGCGAAGGAATAGAGACGGATGTTGATGCGTCTCAGGAACTCAAAGCTTTTGCCCTGTCCGGTATAGATCGCCACTGCGGCGTGGCCGCCAGCCGGAAAAGTGTGCCCTTCAGGGACATCGACGGTGATCTGCACGGCAATTCGACCCGGCAGTTTCGGCAATTCGAAGCCGGGCAGGCGGCCTGAAGGGATCAGTTGGCCTTGGCGCGTGGCCCACCAGATCGCCTCGACCTTGCCCGTCAGGATTTCGCCCGGATAAAGATCCAGCGCCACCTCGACCTCTTGACCCGGTTCCACGAATTTCAGGTTCTGCTGGCGAAAGGTCGCAAGAATATAGGGGCTGTCCTCGGTCACGAAACTGGCAATCGCGCCCAGTCGAACATCGCCGACGACCAGC
The DNA here is from genome assembly GCF_059613405.1 of Ruegeria sp. BHSA118. NCBI lineage: Bacteria > Pseudomonadati > Pseudomonadota > Alphaproteobacteria > Rhodobacterales > Roseobacteraceae > Ruegeria > Ruegeria sp. BHSA118. The sequence goes on along the minus strand of NZ_JBXWSM010000012.1, from coordinate 58,713 downwards.
CCGGGGCGGGCTTGCTGCGATACGATCATGCCGTTTTCAGGCGCGTAGATCGTTGTGTTTTCAAGAAAATACTCAGCCTCGGCCAATTGCGCCCTTGCCTGGAGAATACCCGTGTTCTCGCCGTCTATCTGGGACTCCACAGCCAGTTGCGCCTTTTCCAGATTTGCTTCGGCCTGTTTGACGGCAGCAAGGTCTTCGGTCACCTGCTCGTTCCAGCGGTCCAGCTCGTCTTGCCGCGCTCCACCGGCGGGCACAAGGGTTTCATACCGGGCTTGCTGAGTCTGCGCATAGGCCAGTTGCGCGTTTGCGCGTTCAACAGCTTCGGTCGACGCGATCACATCCTGTTCCAGAATCTTGGCATTCTGTTCAGCGGCGACCAATTGCGCCTTCGCATTGTCCACCGCCAGTGAAAACACCGTGTCATCAAAGCGATAGAGCGGATCACCCTTGGTGACCGGTGTGTTCGGTTCCACAAGAACTTCGGTCAGGATTGTCGGCTGTGTCAGCTTGGGAATGATCTGTATGGTCGAACGCAACACGTGGCTGTCGACCGAGAAGGGCTGAAAGAACCGCAATGCGACCAGAAAAATCAGCAACAGGTGCGCACCAACCCAAAAGGATACGATGCCCCAGGCGATGTTGAATTTCAGCAGTTCCAGCTTGAAGAAAATAAGCCAGACGAAAATGATGTAAAATAACGTGATGCCAAGGGCGACGAACATGTTTTGTGACTTCCTTCGGCCTTAGCTTTGCTGCGGATCGTCTGTGTCCAGACGACCTTGATACTCAGGCCGGACATCACCACCCAGACGTTTGATTTCATCGCGAATGGCGTCTTTTTCCTCGTCAGGGCCACGGCGAATGTCGACCGTAACGCCATCATGGAACGCCCACATAAAGGCATGGACCCAGGGCACCACGGCCAGAAACCCCATCCAGCCCATGATCTTTACGGCTTCGGCATGGGGATGGTTGCGTTTGATGGCGATCCGACCCGGAAGACCCATGAGAAAGAGAAACAATGCCATCACTGCCACCAGAAGCAGGATCAATGCCACGAAAGTCAGATAGTCATAATAGCCAAGCGGCTGTCCCAGTAGTCCCATGCTCGCTCCTCCTTTTCGGGAAGGTTACGGTATCTTCAGTTGCCGGCGTCCAATTCGTCAATCAACTTGTAGCTTGTCGGCGGGTCAGCGCAGATACCCGGTCCGCATTCCAGCAAGGTTGAACCCGCGTTCAGCACCGCCAAAACCAGCATGACGAAAAACGCGATCTTGGCCAGAGCATTTCCGCCGAACCTTGGTTCCTGACCAGAGGGGTCGGCGTATTGGCGATCAAACAACAGCATGATCGATGTGCCCAGCAACACAAGGAAAAAGGCGATCCCGGCCCAGGTATAGTAGTGCAGACCCAAAACCGGAGAGCCGTAATGCCCGGTGCCGGGTACGATATGCAGAAGAATTTGGCGGATCGATACAGTGCCGCCATACAAGGCCGCAATCAGCACGATGGCATAGTGTTGCGGTCGAGGACCGTAGAGCAGGTTCAAACCAAGCCCCACGCCGACGGCAACGAACCCAACACGTTGCAGCAGGCAAAGCGGGCAGGGCAGTTCATAGAGGACAAGCTGATAGAAAAATGCCAGGGCCAGTACAAGGCAGACGGCAAGCATACCGATCGCGTTGAGGGTGCGGGACAGTTCAGGTGTCATGGCAAGCCCCTCAGAGTTGAATTGTAAGCTGGGTGGTGGCGTGGAATTTCAGCCAGTAGATACACATGGCCAATGTGACGAAAAACAAGGCGTTGCCAGCTTTGGTCAACTTGAAATAATTCAGCCCCATTGTGGCGATAAACAAAGAAAATAAAAGCGCCATCATGGCCCGGTCCTCCCCTCCCGTGCATGAATTCTTGTATGAAGGATAGTGTCAGGCCAGGTTCGATCTGGCAAGCCGCGCAACTTTCCCGAACGTTGTTATTTGTCCGTCTCTAGTCGCAGATGATGACGTCTGTCTGCCACTCGCGACAGTGCTCTGGCAGCTTTCCGGGCAAGGTTAAGTCGGTATAGACCGTGTCAAGTTCGGCAATTGAGCCTATTCGCGCCGGGGCCGAGCGTTGAAACTTCGAATGATCGGCAACCAGAAAAGTGCGGCGCGCCTTCTCGATGATGGCCTGGCTGACCTGAACCTCCTGAAAGTCGAAGTCCAAAAGATCGCCATCCGTGTCCAGCGCCGAACATCCTATGACGGCGATGTCGAATTTGAACTGTCGGATGGCTGATACGGTCAGGTTGCCGATCAGCCCACCGTCTGTCCGACGCAAAACGCCGCCGGCCATGATGATTTCGCAGTCCGGGTTTTCGACAAGAATGTTTGCAACGTTCATGTTGTTGGTCACCACCAGCAGGTTCTTGTGGTTCAGCAACTGCCTTGCCACGGCCTCGGTCGAGGTTCCGATGTTCATGAAAATTGATGCGCCATCCGGGATATCAGCCGAGCAGGTTTGAGCGATGCGGGTCTTGGCGTCCGCGTTCAGCGCGCGGCGGTCCTCGTATCCGATATTTGAAACACCCGAGCGGAGAACCGCGCCCCCGTGAACCCGGTCCAGCTTGCCCGCATCTGCAAGCTCGGTCAGGTCGCGCCGGATCGTCTGAACGGTGACACCAAAGCGTTCAGCCAGCCCCTCGACGGTAACGCGCCCTTCGGTGCTGGCGATTTCCAGAATGTCGGATTGGCGAAAAGACAAGGACATGGGCGGTTCCGGTTCAGAGGATTGATTTTCGTTTTTGTTCTTTTTGTTGATTTTGGCAAGCCAACTTGCTTGAAAATCATACCAGCGTTGCAAAAGGAAAGAAAACGAACATAAACATTGACGAAGCGAAAGGCATTCTGGCTAATGCCCGCAACCGTGTCAGGCAGGGAATCAATGGATATGCAGTCAACGGACAACCAGATCACAGACCTTTTCATCATCGGTGGCGGGATCAATGGCTGTGGAATAGCTCGGGACGCCGCCGGGCGGGGTCTTTCGGTGACGCTGGCCGAGATGAACGATCTCGCTTCTGCCACGTCCTCTGCCTCGACCAAGTTGTTTCACGGCGGATTGCGGTATCTTGAGTATTTTGAAATTCGCCTGGTGCGTGAGGCCCTGATCGAGCGTGAAACCCTGTTGCGCGCGATGCCGCATATCAGCTGGCCCATGCGTTTTGTGCTGCCCTACCACAAGGATATGCGGTTTGATTCCGAAACGCCGACCTCGCGGTTGCTCAGCACGGTCATGCCGTGGATGCGCGGGCGGCGTCCGGCCTGGCTGATCCGGTTGGGCCTGTTCATGTATGACAATCTGGGCGGGCGCAAAATCCTGCCGGGCACGACGTCATTGAACCTGCGGTCAGCGCCCGAGGGGGCCCCGTTGCAGGACAAGTTCGAAACCGCTTATGAGTATTCCGACTGCTGGATCGAAGACTCGCGATTGGTGGTTTTGAATGCGCGTGACGCCGAGGCACGCGGCGCGCAGATCATGGTGCGGACCGAGGTGACCTCGGCCGAGCGGGTCGGCGATCATTGGGACGTGTCCGTTCGGGATCGGAACAGTGGTGAGACCCGTTTGGTGCGCGCCAAGATGCTGATCAATGCGGGTGGGCCCTGGGTGGGCGACATCATTCAATCCAAGATTCGCGTGAACTCTCGCGAAGGCGTGCGGCTTGTGCGGGGCAGTCATATCGTGACGCCCAGGCTTTACGATCACGACAAATGCTACTTTTTTCAGGGCGAAGATGGCCGCATCATTTTCGCCATACCGTACGAGCAGGATTTTACCTTGATTGGGACAACGGATCAGGATCATCCGGACCCGTCGACCAAACCGGTGTGCACCGAGGCCGAGCAAGATTACCTGTGCGCCTTCGCATCGAAATACTTCAAAAAAAGCATAACGCGCGATGATGTCGTGTGGACCTATTCCGGCGTGCGGCCTCTTTATGATGACGGCGCAAGCAGTGCCACTGCGGCAACGCGGGATTACACGTTGAAAGTCGATGCGCAGGGCGGGGCGCCTGTTTTGAATGTGTTCGGCGGCAAGATCACGACCTATCGCAGGCTTGCAGAAAGCGCGCTTGAGAAGGTCGGTGAGTTTTTTCCGAACCTGCCCGGCCCCTGGACCGCAGGTGTCGCACTGCCGGGGGGTGATTTTCCGGTGGATGCTGTCGAAACCCTGAAAAGCGATCTTATGGCGGCCTATCCCTTTTTGACCGAAAGCTGGGCTGCCCGCCTGATCAGAGCTTACGGGACCGAAGCAAGGGATGTTTTGGGTGATGCAAAACAGGTATCCGATCTAGGAGAGGAGTTTGGCGCAACCCTGACATCGAAAGAGGTCGCGTGGCTGATGGACAAGGAATATGCCCGTTCCGCCGAAGATGTGGTTTGGCGCCGCAACAAGCTGGGCTTGCGGCTGAATGACGAGCAGATTGCGCGGATCGATCAATGGATGTCCGAACGGTCCGAGGATAAGGGGTAGCTTGAAAAAGCCTGAATCCCAGTAGCGGAATTGCAAAAAAGCCCCATCAGTTCAGATGGGGCTTTCGGTGTTCAGGCGGCTTTTTCCGTAGGGTCGGGGTCGCTCTTGCTGCCCTTCAACCATTCCCGCATGCCTTGCATCAAGGCATAGAGCACGGGCACCACGATCACACCAACCAGCGTTGCGGCCAGCATCCCGCCAAATACCGCGACACCAATCGCCTTCTGGCTGGCGGCACCGGCTCCGTTCGCGGCCAGCAGGGGGACAACGCCAAGCAGGAAGGACAGTGCAGTCATCATCACAGCGCGAAAACGCTGATACGCAGCCTCTGCGGCGGCCTCTTTGATGGAAAGACCCTTGGCGCGTTGCTCCATGGCGAACTCGACGATCAGAATACCGTTCTTCGAGGCCAGCCCGACAAGCATGATCATACCGATCTGCGTATAGAGGTTGATGTCACTGCCCACGATGGCCACCGCCGCCACGGCCCCAAACAGGGCTACGACAACGGAAAGCAGGATTGAAACAGGTAGCGTCCAACTCTCATACTGACCCACCAGGAACAAGTAACCGAACAGGATGGCAAGCCCGAGGATGATGATCACCAGGCTGCCCGAGGCCAGCTGTTGCTGCGCTGTCCCTGTCCATTCGAACGCATAGCCCGGGGGCAGGGCGGTCGCGGATTCTTCGGTCATCACGCTGATTGCGTCGCCGCTGGACAAGCCGGGTGCTGGGACCGCCGTCACCGTGGCCGACCGGAACAGGTTGTGGCGCTTCAGCAGGACCGGACCCAGCACGTTTTCAACGTCGATCAATGTCCCCAGCGGCACCATGTCTCCGTTTTGGGAACGGACATAGAGGTTCGCGATATCTTCGACATTGTCCCGATAGGTTCCTTCGGCCTGAATCATCACGCGATAGACGCGACCGAACAGGTTGAAGTCATTGACATAGTAAGATCCCAACTGCGCCTGCATGGTCTGAAATATCTCGGCGACCGAGACATTCAGCGTTTTGGCTTTTTCGCGGTCCAGATCAACGAACAGCTGCGGGACGTTGGCGCGGAAGGTCGTATAAGCCTGCCCGATCTCGGGCCTCTGATTGGCCGAATACACGAACGAACCCACAGCCGAGGCCAGATCCTGCGGAGTGCCACCGCCGGTTTGCTGAACTTCCATCTCGACACCGGCGGACATGCCAAGGCCCTGGATGGGCGGTGGGTTGAAAGCAAGGACCGAAGCTGCTGATTCACCGTTCGCGATCGCCAGCACTTTGGCCAGAATGGCGTCCGCGCTCAGATCCTCTTCCTGCCGTTCGCTCCAGTTTTCGAGGTTGACGAAAATCGCGGCGCCGTTGGTGATCGTGCCGTTCAGCATCGAAAAGCCGTTGACCAGAACCGTGCTGGCGACGCCCGGGATTTCTCTTATCTGTTCGTCAAGACGAGCGGTCACCGCCTCGGTCCGTTCCAACGTTGCGGCATCGGGCAACTGAACATCAACGAACAGATACCCGTTGTCTTCAAGCGGAATGAATCCGGCTGAGGTGTTGGACATGATTGTCCCGGTTCCCATGCCAAGCCCAACCACGATTGCCAGTGCAATGGCCGGAAAAACCAGCAGCTTTCGTACAATGGCGACATAGCCGTTGCGCACGGTGCCGATGAAGCTTTCGAACATCGCAAGCACCCCTTTGGGAGGGCCGGACCGGGGGCGAAGAACCAAGCCGCACAGGGCCGGCGAAAGGGTCAGCGCGTTGATGGACGAGATTACAACAGCGGTCGAGATCGTAATGGCAAATTGGGAATACAGCCGCCCTGAGATACCGGGCATGAACGTGACCGGCACGAACACCGCCAGAAGAACCAGCGTGGTCGCGATGACCGGCCCAGTGATCTGGCCCATGGCTTTGCGGGTCGCTTCAGCAGGGGGTAACCCTTCATCCGCAATGATGCGCTCCACGTTCTCGACGACGACGATGGCGTCATCTACCACGATACCGATGGCCAGCACCAAGGCGAACAGCGAGATGGTGTTCAGCGACATCCCGAACGCCAGCAGGAATGCAAAAGTACCGATCAGGGATACCGGGATTGCCACTGCCGGAATGATCGTAGCGCGCCAACTTCCAAGGAACACGAACACAACCGAAATAACCAGAATGAAGGTCAGGATCAGGGTCGAGACCACGTCGTTCAAAGAAGCCTCGACAAAGTCGGTCGTGTTGAAGGGTACATCATATTCGACATCCGTCGGAAAGGCGCGGGACAGCCGCTCCAACTCAGTCTGGACACGTTCCGAAACCGCCAAAGCGTTTGCACCGGGGGCCTGATAGATGCCGATAACCGTGGCTGGAACCGCCTGAAAATAGCCCGAAGCCGCATAATATTCCGCGCCAAGCTCTACCCGGGCGATGTCTTTGACGCGGACGATGGCACCGGCGTCACCTGTTCGGATCACGATGTCACCGAATTCCTCTGCTGATGTCAGGCGGCCTTTGGATTTAATCGTGTATTGAAACGTCTGCCCTTCGGGAACGGGTGGCGCACCGATCGAACCGGCGGACACTTCGATATTCTGTTCCCGGATTGCATTGATGACATCCCCCGGTGTGATGGACAGCGCCGCCATCTTGTCCGGGTCCATCCAGATCCGCATGGCGTATTCAAGGTTGGTCAGAACATCGGCCTTGCCGACGCCCTGCACGCGCGCCAGCGCATCGCGCAGATTGATCGAGGCATAGTTCGACAGGAACACACTGTCATAGGTCCCATTGGGTGAGGTCAGAGTGACCAGCATCAGCATGTTGGTCGAAGATTTCTGAGTCACCACGCCGGACGAAGTCACTTCGGCTGGCAGCGACGACATGGCCTGCGCCACCCGGTTTTGAACGTTGACCGATGCGATGTCGGGATCGGTGCCGACCTCAAAGGTCACATCCAGCGAATAGGACCCGTTGTCCGATGATCTGGACGTCATGTAGATCATGTCGTCCACACCGTTGACCTGCGCCTCAATCGGCGCGGCAACGGTGTTTTCAACGGTCTCGGCGTTTGCGCCGGTATAGGTGGTCGAGACATTGACCACGGGCGGGGTGATATCGGGAAACTGCGCGACCGGCAGCACCAGGTATCCGATACCGCCCATGATGGTCAGCACCAGCGAAATGACGAGCGCCAGCTTGGGCCGGCTGATAAACAGGGCTGAGAACATCTGTTACTCTCCCGGTTGCTCAGAGGCGACGACTGCGTCAACAGCGACGCCGGGGCGAACCCGTTGCAGGCCCTCGACAATGACGCTTTCGCCTTCGCGCAGCCCGTCCAGCACAATAATCGCGGTTCCAACCGTGTCACCGGTGGTGATGTAACGCTGTTCAACCATCTGCTTGTCGTTGACCACCAGGACAAACTCACCCCGCTGATCGCGCTGCAAGGCGGCTTGAGGCACCAGAACCTGCAAGGTCGGTTCCAGCGCTTCGATCTGCACATTCACAAAGGCGCCGTCCAGAATCAGCCGGTCCGCGTTGTCGAACTGGGCGCGAATGGTAATTGCGCCGGTCAATGGGTCGATACGGTTGTCAACGAATACAATTCTGCCGACTTCATCCATCTCGGTGCCGTTGGGCAGGATGACGTGCACGTTCGGGCTTTGCGGGCTTTCCGCCAGCGATGCCGAGTTTTCACCATAAGTCTGCAAGACTGAGGTGAAGAGCTTTTCGTTCAAAGAGAAATTCACATATATCGGCGTCTCGCTGACGATATTGACCAGAGGAGGGTTGTTCGGGCCGACCACATCTCCGACGCTGGTCGTGATCCTGCCGATACGGCCGTCGAATGGCGCATGTATCTGCGTGTAGCTCAGGTCAAGCTCGGCCTGCTGGATCGCAGCATTGGCCGCCTTCACCTCTGCCTCGGCGACCAACTCGTTGGCGCGGGCAATGTCGCGTTCTGACTCTGGCGTCGCGTCGCGTTTGTAAAGTTCTTCTTTACGCGCCAGATCGACCTTTGCCAGTTCAAGATTTGCTTCGGCCCGGTTCAGATCGGCCTTTCGGGCCTCAAGCGTGGCCTCATACAGGTCGGGTTCGATGGTGAACAGCAGATCGCCTTCCTTGACGGTCGCCCCATCCTCGACCTCGCGGCTGTTGAGAAACCCGTTCACGCGCGCCACGATATCGACCTTGTTGATTGCCTCGGCGCGTCCGATGAACGTGGCTTCGTCGGTGATTTCCTCGGAATAGGCCGCCGCTATGGAAACCTTTGGCGGTGCCCCTTCTTCCTGCGCGGTCGCGGGATGCGCCAAACCCAAGGACATCAGCATGAATGCGGCGGCCAAATGCCTGCTGATCTTGTTGGGTGAAAGGAATGCTGGGGACATGGCGAAAGCCTCGTTCGATGCAGAAACAAAAGATACCGACCCAGTCGCCACGGCGGCGCGAGTCGGAGGAAACTGGTCTCAGGATGACTTTTTTGCGCCAATATCTCAAGCGCGATGAGTCCCGCGCCGGTCAGGGCGGAGGTCAAAAGTTCAAGCACTTATGCTGGCTTAGGCCCTGACGCGGCCGCGGGGCCCAAGCAAGAGGGGCCCGAAATGGGCCCCCCGTATCCATTGTGCCGGACCGATCAGTCGCGGGTTCCCGCGAACCTGTCCTGCCATTCTTCGCGCTGTTCATCCGTTATCTTGGCGAACAGAACGTCTGGCACGGTAAAATCGTGGCCGGACGGCAAAGCGTTCAACGCGCTGGCAACATCATCGGGCCAGCTGGTATCCAGCGTGTTCATCGCGCTCAGCATGCGGGCCGAGGTGTCGGGGATGAACGGTGCGCTGAGAACGGCGTAAAGCCGGATCAGGTTCAGGCCAAGACGTACCTGCGCGGCGGCCTGCTCGGGGTCTTCCTTGAATGTGGACCACGGAGCTGCGGCCTGTAGATATTCATTTCCTGCAACCCAGATTGCCCGCAGCTCCTGCGCGGATTTGCGAACCTCCATCGCTTCCATATGGCCTTCATAGGCGCGGACGCGTTTGGTGAGCTCTTCGATCAAGGCCTGCTCGCGGGGTCCGAACTGTCCACCTTCGGGCACGGTCTCATCAAATTTCGAGCGGCAGAATTTGGTGATCCGGCTGACAAAGTTGCCCAGAACGTCTGCAAGGTCCTTGTTCACCGATTGCTGGAAGTTCTCCCAGGTGAACTCGCTGTCGCTGCTTTCGGGCGCATGGCTCAGCAGCCACCAGCGCCAATAGTCAGAGGGCAGTATATCCAGCGCCTGATCCATGAACACACCACGGCCCTGGCTGGTCGAGAATTGGCCGCCGTCATAGTTCAGGTAGTTGAACGACTTGATGTAATCCACCAGCTTCCAGCGTTCGGGCGATCCGGTCTCTTCATTATGCGCGTTGGTGCCCAGGATGGTGGCCGGGAAGGACAGCGTATGGAACGGCACGTTGTCCTTGCCCATGAACTGGACATAGCGCACATCGTCCGCGCCCTTGTCGGTGCGCCACCAGCGCTCCCAATCGGCATCGGATTTGCCGTTGGCGTCGGCCCATTCCTTGGCGCAGGCGATGTATTCAATGGGGGCGTCGAACCAGACGTAAAAGACCTTGCCTTCCATTCCCGGCCAATCCTGATCGCCTTTTTTGACGGGCACGCCCCAGTCCAGATCGCGGGTGATGCCGCGGTCTTGCAAACCGTCGCCGTCATGCAGCCATTTCTTGGCAATCGAGGTAGTTAATGTTGGCCAATATGGGTTGTCTTTGAAGCCTGACAGGTCTTCAGTTTCAACTAATCCACTGCTGTCGCCATCGAAAATAACTCTGTCCAATTTTGGAGGAATCTTTTTGTTAATCCACGCATCCAGCTGATCCTTCATCGCCGACTGGCGCAGATACAGGTGCTTGGTTTCGCGCACCTCCAGATCGGTCGAACCGGAAATGGCCGAACGCGGCTCGATCAGGTCCGTCGGGTCCAGCTGCTTGGTACAGTTCTCGCACTGGTCGCCGCGCGCGCGCTCATAGCCGCAATTGGGGCAGGTGCCTTCGATATAGCGGTCAGGCAGAAAGCGGCCATCGGCGTTGGAATATACCTGTTTCTCGCTGACTTCGCGGATCAGGCCCGCGTCATCCAGCTTGCCCGCAAAATGCTGGGTCAGGCGCTTGTTCTGGTCGCTGGACGAGCGGCCAAAGTGATCGAAGCTGAGGCCAAACCGGTTGGCGATATCGGCCTGAATCGCATACATGTCGGCGCAATACTCCGCCACCGGCTTGCCAGCCTTGGCGGCGGCCAGCTCGGCGGGCGTGCCGTGTTCATCCGTGGCGCACAGGAACATGACCTCGTTCCCCCGGCCACGCTGGTAACGTGCGTACAAATCAGCCGGTAATTGCGAGCCGATCAGATTGCCGAGGTGTTTGATCCCGTTGATATAGGGGATCGCCGAGGTGATGAGAATCCGAGCCATGATCCGTTTCCGCGTAACTGTCTGCGCGCCCGTCTACATGATGTGATCGCCCAGCAAAAGCCCGGCATTGACCTGCTTGTCGATTTAGACCACGAAGGGATGGAAAATCGTGCTGCCGCAACGATCTGGATCGCGTTCCGGGGACATGCCCAAAGCTCTTGAAGCACGCAGAGGGACTCCAGCGCCTTGAAACCGAGTCGCAGTGCCCCGTCCTTGTTCCATGCCGAACCGACCGAAATGGCCAGGGCGATCACCAAAGACATTCAGAAAACGGGGGCGTCGGGTTGTTCAGTCTTCCCGCGACCGTTTCAGAAGGCGACCAATCGTGAATGAGGTGCGCGGGGCGTAAACATAGTTCGTGCGCGCCTCGGGGGTGGGGCGTGACCGCATCCGCGCCAGACCAAACACGATCAGGAAGACATGCCCGAACGCCACGAAGGCAAACAGGGCACCCGGGCCAAACTGCTGGATCAGGGTCGAGGTTATGTAGGGCGATGCAATTGCCCCCAAGGCAAACCAGAACATCAGGGCAGCCGAGAGCTCCACCCGTTCCTCGGTCGTGGCAAAGTCGTTTGCGTGGGCGGATGAGACCGAGAAGATCGGGAAGGTTGTCAGGCCGAAGAATACGGCCGCCGACATGACGCCGATCGTTCCGGTGCCGCTGGCTGCCATGGTGACGCCGCAGCTGAGTACCGCGGCAGCCGACAGCCAGATCAGCACCCAGCGCCGGTCATATTTGTCAGCCAGCCAGCCGACGGGGTACTGAGCAAGCGCACCACCCAATACGAAAGAGGCCAGGAAGAATGCGATCTGATCGACGCCAAGTCCGACCTCTTGCCCGTAAACCGGACCCACCATTCGGAAAGAGGCCGAGCTGAGCGCGGCCACGATCACGCCTGCCACGGCCAAGGGTGAGCTGTGCCAAGCCAGCCCGGGTTTCAGGCGGGGCGCGTCAGGTGTTTTGGGTTGGCTTGCTTTGGTCAGCGTCAGCGGCAGCAGTGACGCACAGCACAGGATCGCCAGCAGGTTATACGAGACGTAAGAGGCCGGGGGCAGAACAGCGATAATCAACTGGGCGCACAGGGACGCGCCCATGTCCGCGATCCGGTACGTTCCCATTGCACGTCCTCGGGTTTCATTGGTGACCTTCGCGTTCAGCCAGGCCTCGATCACCGTGTACGCGCCTGCCACGCAGGTGCCCGAGGCCACACGCAAAGCGGCCCAGATATATGGGTTTTCGGTCAGCGTGTGTCCGATGAGGCCCATCGCACCCAACGCGGTGCAAACTGCGAATGCACGCGAATGACCAACATTGCCCATCAGACGTGGCGCCCACCAGCAGCCGATGAAAAACCCCAGAAAGTGCGAAGACCCCAAAAGACCGATCTGTTCGGTCGTGAAATCCAGCGTGATGCCGGATATGGCATCGAGTGGCCCGACGCCTCCTGTCGAAAGCTGAAGCAGAATGACCGAAAGAAACAGGGCGGCAAATGAAATGATCGTGCGCATGGTGGTCTCAGATTGGCAGTGTCGCCGCACAATGCGCGCATCAATTCGACTTTAGCGAGTCGTTTTTTGCCGTTCGGCGATCAAGTCGCGCGGATGATCTCTGCGTGGATGTCCAGGCCGACATTGTCGTCAACCAGGTCAGGATAGCCCGAAGCGCCGAAGTCATGCCGGTTCAGGGCGCCCTTCAGACCAATGGTCAGACGGCTCAGATCGTTTGCCGCACTTCCCGCCTGCCGGTACAGATTGGCCTCCAACGTGATCGGGCGGGTCACGCCGCGGACCTTCAGATCACCCGTAATCCGAGCGCCATCTGATATTCGCCCTTCCGGGCCCAGTTGTATCTCTGTTGACACAAACCGGATCGTTGGGTGCTGTTTCGCGTCCAATACGCTGGGACTGAGCATGGGCATACGGGCAAAGGGCAGCCGGGTTCTGGCTTTGCTGACGTCCAGTGTCACCGTGACCTGACTGTTCTGTAGCCGACCTGTGTCAATCTGAACATCGGCGGTCCGGATCGGCATTGTCCCTGACTGTGTCACCCCCGCAAGATCAAACGTGAACCCGACCCGGGTGCTTTCATCCGACAGGATGTATGGCCGCAATGCGGCTTGTGCCGCCTGGTTCAGGGGCAGGGTTGCCAACCCGGCAAGCAGGCTGCGACGGGTCAGAAGGGTCATGCCATGACCCCTTCTCGTGTCGGGCGGGATCTTCTGAGCAGCATCAGAACGATTGCTATGTTCAGACCATTCCAAAGAATGCCATTCACGAACGCCAGTTGGTAGCTTCCGGTGAGGTCGTAGATCCACCCTGACATCCAGCCACCGAGCGCCATGCCAAGAATGGTCATCATCATGACGAACCCGACCCGCGCCCCGGCTTCTTGCGGCGGCATGTATTCGCGGACAATCAACGCATAGCTGGGCACGATGCCGCCCTGTGCCAGACCAAAGAGCAGGCTGATGGCGTAAAGCGACACCATTCCATCGTAGGGCAGGAACAGGAACAATGCGATACATTGCAGAAGCGAACCGATCAAAAGCGTCATGACCCCGCCCAGCCAGTCAGCCAACAGGCCCGAGATGATTCGGCTGACAACACCACCCAATAGCATCAGCGACAGCATCTCGGCCCCGACTGCGGGCCCATATCCCAGCCCGACGCAATAGGAGACGATATGAACCTGCGGCATCGACATGGCGACGCAACAGCTGATCCCGGCAAGGCCCAGAATATATTGCAGCGCGCGCGGTGATACGCCGACGCTACGTGCCTTGATTTGGGCGGATGCTGCGGCGGTGCCGTGTGCCTCGAACGGAACCCTGCGGCGTAGCAGCAGCGACAGGGGAATGACGACGACAAGCGTCAGCACGGCGAGCGTCAGATAGACCTGTTGCCATCCATCCCGCGCCAGTATTCCGGACAGCATGGTGGGCCAGATGGCGCCGGACAGGTAATTCCCGCTGGCGACCAATGCCACGGCAATGCCGCGCCGTTTCATGAACCAATGTGAGATATCGGCGATCAGCGGGCCGAACCCGATCGACGTGCCCAGCCCCAGCAGGAGATGCGCCGCGGATAGCAACATTATGCTTGGCGCCAGCGTTGCCAGCACATAGCTCAGCGCACTCAAGACGGCTGCTCCGATCAGGGCGCTGGTGACGCCCAGCCGGTCCACCACCTGCCCCAGCCACATGTTGCCCAGGGCAAAACCGATCATTGCCAGAGTATACGGCATCGAGGCTTCGGCACGACCGGCCCCGAATTCGGCTTCAACTGCGGGCATGACCACGATCACCGCCCACATGCCGACATTCGCCACTGTTGCGATGGCGAGCGTGATCAGAAGGCGAAGCCAGGAATAGCGGCTGTCATGGATCGGGTGGCTCATGTGGTGACGCTAGGGCGCGGCCCGGGTTTTGACCAGTCACTTCTTGCGTGATCCATGTGGCTTTATGCCGGTGCGTCTTCGGTTTCGATCCGTTCCAGATGCAACCCGGCACGGGCGGCGGTCATGGTGGCCTGCCATGTGACCGGGGGCAGGGCACGGGCGCGGCGGCGTGTAAGGGTCCAGATCCGAGCCTCGTCCCGATGGGTGGATGCCATGTGCCAGCGCGTTTCAACCCCTTGCGCGCCGCCATTCCCGGGTGTCAGCAGCAAACCAAGCGGAGCCCGCCCCATCGCACCCCCCTGTTCGGCAGCCAGATGCATCCGGCGTACAGGTGTCAGCCCCGGCGCGCCGGGCAGGTCGCCGACGATCAGCGGAATGGCCCCGCTGCGCAGCGACTCCTCCAGGCACCACAGCAGATCTTCGGCGCGGGTGGGGTGAACAAAGATGAACCGGGCCGGATCGGCAAAGGCCATCATCCCATCGGGGTTCAACTGGCCGGGTTCCCAGGCGGGGGAAATCCACAAGACCGGCCCCTGCGTCTGACCGGTCAGCCACATGGCAAAGCTGCGCCGGGCGGGGCCGCATGCCTCGTGCACGCGGCCCAGTTCCAGGGTGATCTGCGGATGGAGCTTTACCCCCGGTGCCTGACGCGCAGTTTTGTGGCCAAGAAGCTGAGTGGACATGCCGGAACACTAGCATGTTCTATTTTTGTTCTCAAGCGATCCGGGTCGTCAACGAGACAAGATCAACTTGCCATTTGCAAATTGGACGCTCGAGAAACGATGCAGATATTCCATCCCCAAAAGCGACTTGTCCAGCTCGCCCTCATTGACCCAGGCCGATACGTTCTGATCGGTAATGGGCCCTACGGTCAGGGTCTCAAGCCGCACCGGCGCTGTGCGCACCTCGCCGTTGGCGGTCAGGGCGCGACCGAAATAGTTCAGTTGATCGGGATCGATGCCTGCACGTTTCGCGTCCCGAGCACTGAGCACGATCTGGCTGGCGCCGGTGTCGACAAGAAAGTTGATCGGTTCACCATTCACCAAAACCGGAAGGTAATAGTGACCATCATAGGCACGAGGCACCTCGATCGCGTTGCCGGTGACGGTCATCTGCGGGGCAGGGCCAACCGAAGACCGTATGTCTTCCCACAGGCCGATGACGGCGATGACGCCAATAAAGATGAACACCCAGGCCATCATCTGTTGCAGGGTCTTGTTCAGCGATTGCCGGTTCTGAGAGATGAACCAGGCCACCACCGCTGCGCCGAGCAAGCTCAGATACGCCAAACGTGCAATGCTGTCGCCATCCATACCGTTATCCCAACAATATTACCTGAGTGATATATGGGGATTCAGGACGCAAAACCAAAGGCCTTTAGGCCATCCAGGATGAACTGAACCGACAAGGCCGCAAGCAGCATCCCCAGCAGCCGGGTCAAGACGTTCAACCCGGTTTTGCCCAAAACCCGCGCGACCGCGCCAGAGGTCAGATACATCACGAACACCATCGCCAGTACGACCAGCATCACACCGATGACGATGGCCAGCCCCTGTATACCGGGCTGCTGACCCGCAAGCAGAATCATCGTTGCAATCGATCCGGGGCCTGCAATCAGCGGGATACCCAGGGGAAAGACGGACGGGTCTGGGTGTTCCTCTTCCTCGGCGCTGTTTTCGCGTCGCTTGGTGCGGCGTTCAAACAGCATATCCAGCGCGGTCAGAAACAGCAGGACGCCTCCTGCAACGCGGAACGCCTCCATCGAGATACCAACAAATCCCAGCAGGGCTTCGCCAAAGGCGGCAAACAAGGCCAGGATGAAACCCGCCGTCAGGCAGGCCCGAATGGCAATGGACCGGCGCGTGTGCCAGTCCATACCCTGTGTCAGCGCCACGAAGATCGGCGTTTGCGCGGGCGGGTCGAGGACCACGAAAAGCGTTGTGAACGCGGTAATCAGAAATGCACTGTCCATTGTTATCTGCTGCTCCGTTGCAGGTCTTGCAGGATACGCACGGCATCTTGCGAACAACCCGATGGGACATAGACGTGATCATGGTGATACCCCGCGACCATGTTCGCGGGAATGCCGGCTCGCGCCAGCGCGCTGGAAACGGCCGCGGTCAAACCAACACCTTCAAGCGAGGAATGAACCTGCAACGTGATGCAACGCATCGCGACGGCATCTTGCGGTCCCGCAGCGATCGGGACAATAAGAGACATCCCTTCGGCCTCGGCGCAGCTGGCCCGCGTGCCCTCTGGCCAGGGTTTGTGGTCAGGCCATACGACAAAGGCAAATTCGCCGGGCTGCAAGTCGGGATGCATACCCGCGATCATGGCGTTGGTGTCCTTGATGGGCGTGCTCATGCGGTTTCTGCCTGTTCAAGCCGTTCGGCAGCCGCGACCCACAATGCCTCGGCTTTTTGCATGGCCTCGGTGACTTCGGTGAACTTGCGGTTCCAGGTTTCCAGGTCGTTGATCTTTTCGTCCTCGTACAGCGCCGGATCGGCCAGTTTGGTCGAAAGCTTGTCGTGCATTTCCGTCAGCTTCTCGATCCGGTCCTCGCATTTGCGCAGATCCGCACGCAAGGCCAGTATCGTCTCGCGCGGGGGGCGTTTCGATTTGACCGCCCGCGGTTTTTCCTTGACGGGTCTGTCGCGCGCCAGCAGCAGGGACCGATAGGCTTCAAGGTCGCCGTCGAAAGGTTTGACCGTACCGTCCGAAACCAGCCAGAGACGATCCGCGACAAGGCTCAGAAGATGCATGTCGTGACTGACCAGAACCACCGCGCCTGAATAGGCCGTCAGTGCCTCGACCAGCGCCTCGCGGCTTTCGATATCAAGGTGGTTGGTCGGCTCATCAAGGATCAGCATATGGGGCGCGTCGATCGTGGCGAGCAGCAGTGAAAGCCGCGCTTTCTGTCCGCCCGAAAGACGCCCGACCTCGGTTTCGGCCTGATCCGCATTCAACCCGAACCCCGCCAGTCGAGAACGCCACTTGCCCGGCGCTTCGTCAGGGCGCAGACGGCGCAGGTGGTCCAGCGGCGTTTCGTCCACGTAAAGCTCATCCACCTGATGCTGTGCAAAGTAACCGATCCGCAGCTTGTTGCTGCGGGTCATCTTGCCCGCCATGAGGGGCAGCCGGTCCGAGAGAAGCTTGGACAGGGTCGACTTGCCCTGTCCGTTCTTGCCCAACAGCGCGATACGGTCATCCTGATCGATACGCAGATTCAGGCGGCGCAGCACTTCGGTTTCGCCATAGCCGGTGACGCCGCCTTCGATCTGGATGATCGGCGGCGACAGTTCCTCGGGTTCCGGAAAGCTGAAGGCGCGCAGGGCCGCCTCTTGTGGGGTCGAGACCAGTTGGATGCGTTCGATCATCTTCAGGCGCGACTGGGCCTGAACGGCCTTCGATGCCTTGTAGCGGAAGCGATCCACAAAGCTTTGCAGGTGTGCGATGCGGGCCTTGGCCTTGGCGTTTTCCGATTCCGCCTGTGCCAGACGTTCCGCACGGCGTTCCGCGAACTTGTCGTAAGGCACCGCGTAATAGGTGAGCTTGCGATCCTCCAGATGCAGGATCGACCCCACGGCGCGGTTCAGCAATCCTCGGTCGTGGCTGATGATAATGACCGTGTGCGGATATTTCGCCAGATAGCTTTCCAGCCACAGCGCGCCTTCGAGGTCCAGATAGTTGGTCGGTTCGTCCAGCAGCAGCAGATCGGGCTGAGAAAACAGCACCGCCGCCAGCGCCACACGCATCCGCCACCCGCCCGAGAAATCCGAACAGGGGCGCTGCTGGTCTTCGTCGTCAAAGCCCAACCCCTTGAGGATCGAAGCCGCGCGGGCCTCGGCGGACCAGGCGTCGATATCGGCCAAACGTGTCTGAATCTCGGCGATGCGTATCGGGTCTTCGGCGCTGTCGGCCTCGGCCATCAATGCGCTGCGTTCGGTATCGGCGGCCAGAACCGTGTTGATCAGCGAAACGTCAGAGGAGGGTACCTCTTGCGCCACCCCGCCGATGCGGGCGCGTTTCGGGACCGAGATATTCCCCGATTCCAAAGCCAACTCGCCACGGATCAGGCGGAATAGCGTGGTCTTTCCGGTTCCGTTCCGACCGACAAGGCCAACCTTGTGACCATCGGGAATCGTCGCGGTTGCGCCGTCAAACAACGGGCGGCCTTCAACGGCATAGGTGATGTCTTCGATCCGTAACATGGGGCGCTCTTAGCAGAGCTGTGTTGCTACCGCCAGCGGCTCGGCATGTTCAAGCTTTCAGCAATGTGATAGCGCTGTGTCGTTTGCTATTCAGAACGGTTTTCACATGCGCGCGGCACGGACACCTCCGCACTTGGTCACTCTGATCTTTGCCACGGCACTGTCGGTTTTGTCACTGAACATGTTCCTGCCGTCTCTGGCCCACATGAGTACGGATTTCGGTGTGGATTATGGCTTGGTTAACCTCTCGGTTGCCGGGTATCTGGCGGTCTCAGCCGTGTTGCAACTGATCATGGGTCCGCTTTCTGATCGTTTCGGGCGCAGACCGATACTTTTGATGTGCATCACCATCTTCGTCCTCGCCTCAATCGGATGCTCTCTGGCCGAGACCATCTGGACCTTTCTGGGCTTCCGTCTATTGCAGGCCGCAGTGGTGGCTGGGTCGGTTCTTTCCAGCGCATCGATCAGAGACCGGTATCCGCCGAACGAGGCCGCAAGCAAACTGGGTTATGTGGCGATGGCCATGGCATTGGCGCCAATGCTTGGCCCGATGCTGGGTGGGACACTCGACATGCTCTTTGGCTGGCGCTCGGGGTTTGTTCTTTACACTGTGCTGGGGGCGGGGCTGCTGGTTTTGCTTTGGTTCGACATGGGCGAGACCAATACAAACCGTTCTTCAACCTTTACAGCCCAAATGCGCGAGTATCCCGATCTGTTTCGCGCCCGCCGATTCTGGGGTTATGCCTTATGCGCATCGTTTTCGATTGGTGGGTTCTACAGCTTCATCACCGGCGCGCCATTGGTCGCTGCCGCATGGTTTGATCTGAGCCCTGCGATGTTGGGCCTTGGGATTGGAATCATAACAGGCGGGTTCATGGTTGGTAACTTCGTCACTGGCCGGATCGCGGCGCGGACGCGTCTGACCACAATGATCCTGATCGGCCGCGTTGTGGCTTCGACCGGGCCATTCTGCGGATTGCTTCTGTTCATCGCTGGGCTGGGGTCAGTCTGGGTATTCTTCGGTTCGGCCATCTGCGTCGGGTTCGGCAATGGCCTGACCAATGCAAACGCTTCGGCAGGGGTCATGTCCGTGCGCCCCAAGCTGGCAGGCAGCGCGGCAGGGTTGTCCGGGGCGATGGTGGTCGGGCTTGGCGCGATCCTGACCTCGATGACGGGTGCGTTTGTCAGCCCTGAAAACGGGCCGTTTCTGGTTCTGGGCATGATGTGGGCCAGCAGCTTTGCAGGTCTACTTGCAGTGCTCTACGTTCGGCGTCTGGACCGGACAGACCCTTTGCCGGATACATTCTGAGCGCCAAAGCGGCAGGCAAACCATCATAACACTTTTCATGAGCGAAAGACCGTGATACGCGGCGCGCGATGGATTTCGGCGCGGACCCGCGCCACATTGTAAGGAGAGGCCGACATGGCACTGGAACGTACATTCTCGATCATCAAACCCGACGCAACCCGCCGCAATCTGACTGGCAAGATCAACGCCAAGTTCGAAGAAGCCGGGCTGCGTATCGTTGCGCAGAAGCGCATCCACATGACCAAAGAGCAAGCCGGCAAGTTCTATGAAGTGCACGCCGAGCGCCCGTTCTATGACGAACTGTGCGAGTTCATGTCTTCGGCTCCGGTCGTTGTTCAGGTTCTGGAAGGCGAAGGTGCCATTGCGAAGAACCGTGAAGTCATGGGTGCAACCAACCCGGCAGACGCAGCACCGGGCACCATCCGCGCGGAATTTGCTGAATCGGTTGGCGAAAACTCGGTCCATGGTTCGGATGCTCCGGAAACCGCGGCTGTTGAGATCGCATATTTCTTCTCGGGCATCGAACTGGTCGGCTAAGCCGGTTTTTTGCCGAAAGATCGGGCCGCTCCGCCAGGGGCGGCCTTTTTTATTCAGACCTGCTTAAGATCTTTGGGGGCAACGCGGACGCCGATGGCATCCAGATCGGCAACCATCCGGTTTTCCGGCGCGGCGCTGTTGCCGGCCTTGATCGCGTCGAAACGCTGTCGCAGTTTCTTTTTCTCTTCACCCTTGCAATCATTCCAGGGGCGTCCCTGAAGCCCCATCACCAAAACATAGTAGCCGATGAAATGTGCTTTGGTACCAGCCCGCAAAAGCCGGGCATAGGCTTCATCCGGTCCCAGCTCTCGCAGTTCTTCAGCCGAGTGGATGCCGGCGCGCGCGCAGGCCTGTTCAAAAGCCGGGCCAAGGTTGCGGATCGAAGAAACTGGATCACTCATGTGCCTGTCTTAATTGCACCTCCAGGGTCTGTCACCCATGTTTGCGCGTTGGCGAAACATAATGTCTTGCTGTCTTCTGGTGTTTCCGCTCTCATGAGGTCATGCTGCCTCGGCGGTGCGGGTTTCAAAAGCCAACAGATACCAAAAGCGGGTCGGTCCAGGGCCAGACAAACTGCTGACCAAGGTTGAAGCCGACTACACTGAACGTGACGAAGGATCAGAACCGTCGAAGAAGGAACCCGCGTGCCGAAGATCGTTGAGACCAGCGTCAATCAATACCTGAAAACGCGCCGGATTGGTGGATCATGACCGAACCTTCAGATGTTCAGTGCATTCTGTCCCAATCCATTGGCCAAGCGCATGTTGAAAAGCTCATTCCCGGGTTCACGATCAGGATCGACCCACCAACGGAATCGAGATCTTTCATGCTTTTGGATTGCCACGATCAATCGTTGCGGACTTCAGGTCGTGTTCTGGTTGAGGTTCAAGAAACATTGTGGCTTTTCCAGAATGGCCGTGCGCCACTGTCTCAATGCGGCAAGGGGCAGGGACGGTTTGTTCAAGACCTGCCCGAGGGCCCCGTGAAAGCGGCTTTGAAGGGTTTCCCCAAACTGCGTGCGCTGATGCAGATCGGAACCGGAGGGATTCAGACGAAACCTCTCTCCGTATTGGATGAGCTTGAGAAAACGCTGGTCAGGGGAACGGCTTGGTGCCTGTTTTCGCAGACGGGTCAGGCAGCAATCGTTCAGCTTCAGCGGCTGCGGGGGTATGAGACAGAATTTCAAAAGGTGAACACCGCGATTTCCGCCTTGTCCGGGGGCAGGCCGGGTGTCGAAGCGCTTTGCGCCGGACTTTTCCCGGGCATGGCCGCCTATCGCGCCAAGCCAGAGATCAAGTTGGGAAAATCTGAGCCATCTATTCAGGTCGCGGCAGACATCATTCAAACATATCTGCAAGTTGCCCGGCAAAACGAAAATGGGGTGATGGCCGATATCGACACAGAGTTTCTGCATGATTACCGGGTGTCGTTGCGAAAGGTCCGATCCGTGATCAGCCTGTTCAAAGGCGTTTTTTCAGACGCGCAGACCGCGCAATTGAAGCGTGTCTTTTCCGATCTCATGGCCGCCACCGGGCGTATGCGTGATCTGGATGTCTATCTTCTGGAAAAAGATAAATACTTCAGGCTGATACCGCCCGGTCTTCACACGGGCTTGCAAGAGATGTTCGACCTTTTCGAGAAGGAGCGCGCCAAAGAGCTGTCACGCTTGTCCCGCCGGTTGCGCAGTGACGAATACAACGCCCGTATGTCCGATCTGACGGCGAAGTTTAACGGAACGGATCACCTTACGCCCGGATCAAACGCGAAACGGGCAGCACATGAATATGCGTGCGCATTGATCTGGAAACGGTATCGCAAGGTCTGCAAAATCGCACGTGGTATCACCGACGAAACTCCGGACGAAACCGTGCATGACCTTCGTATTGATTGCAAGAAACTGCGCTATCTGATGGAGATATTTGGGCCTCTGTTCGATGAAAAGAGCTTCAAGAACATCATCAAGCCATTGAAAAAGCTACAGGACAATCTGGGCTTGTTCAACGACTGCGCTGTTCAGCAAAAGTCCTTGTTGGCTTTTGTCGCGCAGCACAGCGACACGCGGGGTCATGTGGATGCGCGGATGGGCCTGGCCGTGGGGGGATTAATTGCGGTTCTGGATCAGCGCCAAAAGGCCGAGCGGAGCCGCGTGACTGCCAGCTTTCGGAAGTTTGACGGGCCGGATACCCGGCGCCTGTTTCGGATCTTGTTTCACCGAAAAGAGGAGTGAGGAATGAAGATCATTGCCTGTTACAGCAACAAGGGCGGTGTCGGCAAAACCGCAACTTCGGTGAACCTGGCTTATTCCTATGCGCAGGCGGGGCAACAGGTGCTGTTGTGTGATCTCGACCCCCAGGGCGCATCAGGGTTCTACTTTCGGGTGAAGCCATCAAAAAGACTGAAGGATGCGCGGTTTTTCGAGGATCTGGAACGGTTTATCAAGGCCATCCGGGCCAGCGATTTCGAAGGGCTCGACGTTCTGCCGGCGAACCTGACCTTCCGCGACTTCGACGTGTTCCTGTCGCGGATGCGAAACAAACGCTCGCGGTTGAAAAAAGCTTTGATGGCCGCGGGCAGCGACTATGACGTGATCATTCTGGATTGCCCGCCCAACTTTTCGACCTTGTCCGAGAACGTCTTCAAAGCTGCCGATGAAATCGTCGTGCCGGTCATTCCGACTACCTTGTCCGAGCGGAGTTTCGATCAGCTGGTGAGCTTTTTTGAACAACACAAGCTGCGCAAGAAAAAGCTGCGGGCCTTCTTTTCGATGGTGCAACATCGGAAGGTTTTGCATCAGGAAACCATGAAGACGATGCGCAAGCTGTATCCAAAACGCTTTTTGCAGACGGTGGTTCCTTTCGCTGCGGATATTGAAAAGATGGGTCAGTATCGTGCCCCGGTCAGTACCTATGCCGGGCGCAGTGCGGCTTGTGCGTCTTATGGGGCGCTGCTTGAAGAGTTGGAAAACGGAGTGGTTTCGAACCAATGAACAAGGAAATCGAGCGCAAGTTTCTGGTTTCAAGCCTGCCGGATCTGAGCAAAGCGAAAAAAGCCGTTGTAAGGCAGGGTTATCTGACGGCCCCCGACGATTCCACCGAGCTGCGGCTGAGACAAAAAAACGATGCGTTTTTCCTGACCTTGAAAGGGGGCGGTGGCCTGGTCCGGGTAGAGCGAGAGGCAGAAATCACTGCTGATCAGTTTGAAACCTTCTGGCCGGAAACAGAAGGGCGCAGGGTTGAAAAAGAACGCTACACCGGACATTTGTCGGATGGGTTGGTGTTCGAGCTGGACGTCTTTTCAGGCGATCTGGCGCCGTTGCGCCTGGTCGAGGTAGAGTTCACCTCGGAGGAGCAGGCCAAAGGATACGTGCCGCCGGATTGGTTTGGCGCGGATGTCACCGCTGACACACGATACAAGAACAAGACCATGGCGATCTACGGTGTTCCGGACTAACGCTGTTGCGCCAGATTGATCGTGGTTTCCAGCCCGGGGTCGCAGTTCCGGGCGGCGAATTTCCCGCCGTGCATATGTGAAATTGCCGCAACCAGAGCCAGGCCCAAACCCGCATTCCGTTCCGTCCGCGCGGGGTCAAGTGTCACGAAGGGAAGCTGAAGGCGATCCAGTTCTTCGGGCGGTACTCCGGGGCCACGATCCCTGACGCTCAGTTGGGTAAAACCGTCGCGAGAACCGATCGAGATCGTGATCGCAGTATCTTCCGGCGCGTAACGCATTGCGTTTTCCAACAGATTGGAAAGAGCTTGCGACAGAAGGGGCCGGTGCCCCTGAATGGCAGGGGCGGAACCCTTGACTTCAAGCTGCACGCCTTGATCGGCGGCCACCGGGTCATAAAGCTCGACAACATCACCAACCAGTTGCTGCAAATCGATGGTTTCAAATTGCTCACGCCCCAGGCCGGCCTCGGCCCGTGAGATTTCGGTGAGCTGCCCCAGCACCCGCAGAACGTGATCAATTTCACCCGTCGCCCGCGCAATGTCGATCTCGCGATCCAACTCGCTTTTGCCGGGTTCAGAGAGGGCCTCGACCCTCTGCCGCAGACGAGACAAAGGTGAGCGAAGATCATGTGCAATCGAATTCGAGGTGGTTCGAAGGTTGCTGATCAACTCCTCGATCCGGTCAAGCATGTTGTTCAATGTACCTGAAACCTGATCGAATTCATCCCCGGTTCCGCGCAGCGGCATTCGTTTTGTCAGGTCACCGGAAACGATATTCTCGGCCGTACTGGCAATATCCGAAAGGCGCGAAAACACCAAACGCGTGAACAACCAGCCGGTGATGACGCTCAGAACCAAAGCAATCCCAAGCGCCAGCGCAACCGAGCGAAACAGAACCCTGTCGAATTGCTGGCGCGACGCCGCATCCCGCCCGACCAGCAGGCGCTCGCCGCCCGGCAGGCGGATGGATGCGGCTGAAACCGGCACGAGCTGATCGTTGTCGGCCCGGCGCAGTTCCAAGTCTACCCAACCGCTTCCGGCAGCAATGTTCACCGGCCAGGTCTTGAGATTGCCGACAAGTTTGAGGCCCAACCGATCTGTCAAAAGGTAAAGCGCGTCCCGCTCGGCGGCACTTGGCAAACGGCGCTCAATTGCGGTGATCAAACCTATCAGCCCACGTCTTTCGTATTCATCTGCAAGCCCCGTCAACTCGGCTGATACGACCGAGCGGGTTTCGGCCTCGATGCTTCGATTGGCGGTCACATAGACGACGGCAAGTACCGACGCTGTCAGAATCGTGCTCAGAAACATGCTGGTCGCGACCAGCCTTGTTCGGGAATTGTTCAGGGAAAGCCGAAGGTTATCCATCGGACATCATGTAACCCGCTCCGCGGACGGTTTCAATCAACGGCGCGTCACCGCCTTCGTCCAACTGGCGTCGCAACTTCGAGATATGCACGTCCACGACGTTGGTGTTCGGGTCAAAATGATAATCCCAAACCCCTTCAAGCAACATGGTGCGCGACACCACGCGGTTTTTGCGGCGCAGGAAAAATTCGAGAATCTGAAACTCACGCGGTGTCAGGGTGATCTCGTGCCCGTCGCGTGTGACCTTGCGGGTCAACAAATCCATCTGAAGGTCTTTGCAAGTCAATGTCGGCGTCTCTTCGGATTCCTGAGGGCGACGCAACAGGGCTTCGATTCTGGCGTGCAACTCTTGAAACGAGAAAGGCTTGACCAAATAATCGTCAGCGCCCGAGCGCAGCCCCTTGACCCTTTCGTCCACGGCGCTCATCGCCGTCAGCATCAAAACCGGGGTTTTCAAGCCAGCGGCCCGCATGGACTTGATCAGCGACAGCCCGTCCAGACCGGGCAGCATCCTGTCAAGAACAATGGCGTCAAACCCGCCGTCAGTGGCATGGTACAACCCCTCACGACCGTCAGCCGCGGTTTCGACCACATACCCCTCTTCGCCAAAACCTTTGGCGATGAAGTCCCTGGTGTCAGCATCATCTTCGACGATCAACAGACGGCGGCTCATGCTCGGGCTCCTTTCTTTTGATATTTAAACACAAATTTTAGCTAAAGCATATGGTTAGAAGAAGTTCTTGCCGGGTGCTGGGCCGGCACCCGGCAAGCCCGGCGGATAGTGGACAACTCTGATCCGCCGGCTGAGGCGTACGCCGAAAATCCCCATCAAGCGGCGCACGCATGTTCATGGTCAGGCCAGTTCGACCGCAACGAATATCTGGTTGCCGCCACGATTGATCAGCACCAGGGCAGGATCGGTTTTCTCACTGTCCAGCGCAGATTTCAGCGCGTCCGGAGTAACTGTGTCCTGATTGCCGAGCTTGACGATCACGTCGCCGCGTTGCAGGCCGGCCTTTGCCGCGGGGCTGTCGGGCTTCAGGTCGGTGACGACGACGCCCTCGACGGTTTCAGCAACACCGGTTTCTGCCCGAACCGCTTCGGTCAGGGGGGCCACGGTCACACCCAGTGTTGTGCCCGCAACTTCCGCCTCGACCGGCTTGTCGGCCTGGGCCGATGCGGCCTGATGCTGGCCAACCGTCAAGGTCACCGTTTCCATCTTGCCATCACGCAAAACGGTCAGAGTACTGTCGGTGCCGACCTTGGTCGTGCCCACAAGGATGGGCAGGTCACCGCTGGATTCCACGGCATCGTCGTTGAATGACAGGATAACGTCTCCCTGCTTCAGGGCACCATCTGCGGGGCTGCCGGCAACCACGTCAGACACTAGCGCACCCGAGGAAGCCTCGATTCCCATCGCCGCCGCAAGTTGTGGGCTTACGTTCTGGATCGACACGCCCAGCCAACCCCGGCTCACCTGTCCGTCATCCCGCAGATCGGCCGCGATGTGTTCAACGATGTTCGACGTGACGGCAAATCCAAGCCCCACAGAACCACCGCTGGGCGAATAGATGGCCGAGTTCACACCGACCACTTCGCCATCCATGTTGAACAGGGGACCGCCCGAGTTGCCCTTGTTGATCGCCGCATCCGTCTGGATGAACTCGGCATAGGGACCTTCCGAGATGTTGCGGCCTTTTGCCGAAACGATGCCTGTGGTCACGGTCGAGCTGAGGCCGAAGGGGTTGCCGATGGCGACCACGTCTTCGCCCACGCGGATCTCGTCACTGTCGCCAAGCTCTACGGCTTGCAGGTCAGTTCCCGCGTCGATTTTCAGAACAGCGATATCCGTCAGCGGGTCCGTTCCAACCACTTCGGCGTCGAAGGTACGATCATCGCTGAGCCTTACGGTCACGGTCGAGGCATTGTCGACGACATGGTGATTGGTGACAATGTATCCCGCTTCGTCCAGAACAAATCCCGAACCCAGACCCTGGGACGGGCCACGTTGCGGCATGTTGAACCCTTCGGGGCCGCCAAAGCGTTTAAAGAATTCACCAAACGGGTGTCCTTCGAAGTCAAAGTTCTGCCCCTGGGTCGAGGTCGGCGCTGCGTCGTGTTCGGCGATGATGGTCACGACCGACGGTGAAACGGTCTCAACCAGGTCAGCCAATGCCTCGTCCGCCATGGACGGCATGGCCGTCGTTGCCAGTAGGGCTGCGCCGAGCGCACTGACACCCACCCAGTTGGACGTGCGGGGAAGTAGAAGCGAGGATTTGCGGATGCTCATTTGTGTCTCCTGATTATCATCACGCAGTTGCGGCTGCGCGTTGAGACAACAGTTGCCTGCTCAGAATTGGCGTTTCCTGACTGATCAATTAATAAATCTTAATTTTGCCACAAAGTCGGTGTTGGCTTGCGGTCGACGTCGATCGGGATTCGCGGAATTTCACCGACCAGGACCGGAGCGAATCGGAGGATTGTTGCTAAAAATGGCGTCAAACTTTCAAAAACATTGAATTTGTTTTGTTTTGTTGACAATCATCCTTCCAAATGATGGGGAAAAGAGCTGCTCTTCCAATGGTTGTGGGTGGGTCTGGTCGAGACGTGGCTTGACACAATTAAATTGTTTTTGATTGCGAGTATTGGCCAATAAGTTTGCGCTTAATCACGAATCGCTACCGCTTGTGAAAACAGCCAATCGCCTTTAAGTTGATTTTGGTTTGGCGCGATGTTGCGCAAAAGCCATTTGAACAAGACCCAAATTAACCCTTCCTTCCAATTTTACGTTGTTTCGAACGATCGGATAAGTGAGGATGAAGGTGCCCAAGTGAGGGGAGCCAAAAGCGCTAGGGGGCGCTGGCGGCTAACTCGATCACCAAAAGTGATAACGGCGTGTTAACGAGGGGGTCTTGTTTAGGTTTGGCTGTTTGAGAGCCGGGGTGTTTCTGAAAGCACACTGGCCGCGCTTTGGAGATTGAGCAAAGTGGTAGTCCTGTTTTGGGCACCGGCCCGGTCGATAAGACCGGGCCGTGTTTGTTCAGGGGGCGTGTTTTCTGTGCCAGTCCTTCCAGTCATCCGGGGTATCCAGATCCAACAGTGCGTTTCGGCCGGGCAGGGGATGCAGATGAACACTGTCTTGATGCTTTCGCGCGATCTTCTGGGCACCGTCGTCCCCCTGCAACTGTGACAGTTGATCAAAAAGGGATCTGTCAAACACCACCGGATGACCGGGCTTTCCATCCTCGGTCGTACCACGCCAGATCAGGTTGTCGGGATGGGTTTCTCGCGCTTTCAGGATTGCTGCCAGGTCAGCTTCTGTCAGATCGGGCAGATCGGCCAGCAAAACCATCGCGGCGGGTGCATCAGGTGGCAGCTTTTGGATCGCGGCGCGCAAACTGGCGTTCATGCCTTCTGCCGCATCCTGGACCGGAACGATCTGTACATCCATGCCATCAAGCGCGCCATATCTTGGATTTGGTTCAGGGGGCAGGGCGACGATCACAGGACCCACGGCGCAGGCCACGCTTGCAGAGCGGGCGACCAACGGGATGCCGTTGATCGGCTGCATCAACTTGTCGATGCCGCCCATGCGGCTGGATTGGCCAGCCGCCAGAAGGATGATGGGTATTTCAGTCATTTCAGCACAATGACGTCAGCCCGAGCCTGAGTCATCCCCTCATTCGGGCGCCATCTGCGTCAAACAAGGGTGTCGAGATGACCATTGCCTTGCGCATCTGACCCAGTATTTCGATCTTTGTTTCAAGCCCATCTGCTGCGCGTTCGGATGGCAGAAAACCGATGGCGACGGACTTGCGCGCATAATGCGAATAACCGCCTGAGGTGCAAAAGCCCACAACCTTGCCGTCCAGCCAGATCGGTTCATAGGCGTTCACGTCAGCGTCGTCTGCATCGACCTCGAAGGCCACCAGCCTGCGCGCGGGGCCTGTCGCACGTTCCGCCTCGGCGGCGGCCCGGCCGATGAAATCGGCGTCCTTGCCAAAGGCGATGAAGCGGTCCAGCCCGGTTTCGGCGGGGGTATAATCGGGTGAGAACTCGCGCATCCACGAGCCGAAGAACTTGTCCAGCCGCAGGCTCATCATCGCGCGCATGCCGAAAGGCACCATGCCGTGCGGTTTTCCGGCCTGCCAAAGCGTCCACCACAGTTGGCGTTGCGCCATCGGATCGCAGTAGATCTCGAACCCCAGATCGCCGGTATAGCTGACACGCTGCACGATGCAGTCGGTCATGCCGACGACCATCCGGCGCACGTCCATGAAACGCATGCCGCTGATATCGGCGCGGGTGCAGGTGGCCAGAACCTCGCGGGCCTTGGGGCCTGCAATCTGAAATCCGTTGCGATTGTCGCTGATATTCTTGACGGTTACGCCGTCTTGCTGATGTTGCCGGAACCAGCGCATGTGAAAGTTCTGCGCCCCGTATGAGGCGGTGAGCTGGAATTCCTCTTCGCCCAGGCACGACACGGTGAAATCCCCGATCAGCTTGCCCTTGGGCGACAGCATCGGGGTCAGCGACAGGCGGCCCGGGGCGGGGATGCGACCCGCCATGATCCGGTCCAGCCAGTCGCGGGCGCGGGGGCCGGTGATAAGGTATTTTCCGAAATTGTGCACCTCGTTGATGCCGACGCCACCGCGCACCGCGCGAACCTCGCGGCCCGTTGCCGCGAAGGCGTCCGAGCGGCGGAACGAGGGGGTTTCATAGGTCGGCTCGTCCTCTTGCGCGAAATAGTTCGGCACCTCGAGCCCGTATTGCTGGCCCCAGACCGCGCCCAGATCGCTGAAGATGTCATACATCGGCGTGGTGCGGTTGGGGCGGGCGGCGGGCAGTTCCTCGTTCGGGTAGGCGACGGAGAAGCGTTTCTGATAGTTCTCAATCACCTTGGGGCGGGTATAGCCGGGAGTGATCCAGTCGCCGAAGCGGGCCACGTCCATGGCAAAGACGTCGCGCTCGGGCTCGCCTTCGATCATCCATTGCGCCAGCGTCAGGCCGACGCCGCCGCCCTGGCTGAATCCGGCCATCACGCCGCAGGCCGACCAGTAGTTGCGCACGCCCGGCACCGGCCCGACCAGCGGGTTGCCGTCGGGGGCAAAGGTGAAGGGGCCGTGGATCACCGATTTTACTCCGGCCTCGGCCAGAACCGGGAAGCGACGATAGGCGAATTCGATACTGTCGGTGATCTTGTCGAAATCATCGGGCAGCAGCTCATGTCCGAACTCCCACGGCGTGCCGTCCACCGCCCAAGGCTTGCAGGGCTGTTCGTAGAAGCCGATGCACAGGCCGCGCCCCTCTTGCCGCAAGTAGCTTTCGCCGGCCGGGTCCATGACATGCGGATGTTCGCCGCCTGCGTCGATGATCGCCTCGATCTGAGGGATGGTGTCGGTGACGAGGTATTGATGCTCCATCGGGTGCAGCGGGAAGTAGATGCCCGCCATCGCGCCCACTTCGCGCGCCCAGAGGCCGCCGGCGTTGACGATATGCTCGGCATGGATGGTGCCCTTGTCGGTGACCACGTCCCATGTGCCGTCCGGGCGCTGGTTGGTCTCGCGCACCATGCAGTGGGTCTCGATCGTGGCCCCGCCCATGCGCGCGGCCTTGGCATAGGCGTGTGTCGTGCCCGAGGGGTCGAGGTGCCCGTCCAGAGGGTCATAAAGCGCGCCGATGATGCCGTCTGTGTTGGTGATGGGCGCGATCTTCTTGATCTCGTCGGGGCCGACGATCTCGGTTTCCAGCCCCATGAAGCGGTGCTTGGCACGTTCGGCCAGCATCATGTCAAACCGGTCCTGATTGTCGGCCAGCGTGATGCCGCCCACATGGTGCAACCCGCAGGACATACCGGTGATCTCTTCCAGCTCTTTGTACAGCCGGATGGTATAGCCTTGCAGTGCGGCCATGTTGGTGTCGCCGTTGAGCGTATGAAACCCGCCCGCCGCATGCCAGGTCGATCCGCTGGTCAGTTCGGACCGCTCCAGCAGCATCACGTCGGACCAACCCAGCTTGGTCAGGTGATATAGAACCGAGCATCCGACGACGCCGCCCCCGATGACGGCAACCTGACAGGTGGTTTTCACAGTGTTCCTCCCAATAGTTTTGGAAAAACTGTCGAGCCGATATGGATATTACTCGTCTGTTAACGACAACAGGTGTCGCATGGCACCTATTGCACCAGCTTTGGATTTGCAGAGCCTTCTCGCGCAGCCAAAGAGCGTCGAAACTTGTACCCGAGGGGAAACAATTCGGCGGCATGCGCCTTGTACAGTGCGACATTGCCCAGTGGTTTTTCGGCCTTGAAGGCCGCTTTTCCACTTTACTCTATGGTTAAAACTAAGTCGGGGTGATCAAACTGGCCCGTCACGCCCATCTCGGCGCTTGGGTCAAACTGTGCGATGATCGGAATATCCGCGCCCGGTTCAGCGCAGTTGGGTCGTTCAGTTGACGGCAGGCACTCTGGCAGCGCTCGGAACATTTCAGAAAAATCGCAGGCGTTACAGAGGGCGCACTTTCAGTCCGGTGATGCGGTTGCCTTCACGCGCCGTGACCTCGAACCGGAAGCCGTGGAACGAAAACACCTGACCGACGTCAGGGATCATCCGGGCTTCGTGAATCACCAGGCCGGCAAGCGTGTTCGCCTCGTCATCCGGCAGAGACCAGTCCAGTGCCCTGTTGGCATCCCGGATCGTCATGGAACCTTCGACCAGATACTGGCCATCTTCGGTGCGTGTTACCGGCACCTCTTCGTTTATGTCGAACTCATCGGCAATCTCGCCCACGATTTCTTCAAGAATATCTTCAAGCGTGATCAGGCCCCGCAGTGACCCATATTCATCCACAACCAATGCAAAATGGCTGTGCATCCGCAGGAATTCCCGCATCTGGTCGTCCAGCGTCGTGGTTTCGGGCACAAAGTAAGGGTCGTTTGCCACCTTTCCGATGTCAAAGCTTGCCAAACGGTCGGTCCCGCCGTCGCTGCTGCCTGCCTGCGCATACATGGCGCGAAAGAGGTCCTTGGCGTGGACAACGCCCACGATGTTTTCCGGCTCGTCCCGGAACACAGGCAGGCGGGTGTGGGGGCTTTGCAGACATTGTTTCAGGATTGCCTCGGGGGCGGCATTGGCGTCGATCATCTCAATATTCGATCGGTGCAGCATGATCTCTTCCACCGTTCGGTCGCCCAGATCCAGCGCACCCAAGATGCGGTCGCGGTCTTCCTTTTCGACCACGCCTTCGGAATGACCAAGTTGCAAGGCGCCGGCAATCTCTTCGCGTACAGCCAGAATGTTGCTGTCGGGATCGATCTGCACGCCGAACAGGCGCAACACACTGCGCACCAGCAGCCGCACCGCGGCCACAATGGGTGAAAACACCGTCACGACAACGCTGATGATCGGCGCGACAGCCGCCGCGGCCTTTTCGGAATTGGTGATGGCATAAGTCTTGGGCAGCACTTCGGCAAAGATCAGCACCAGCAAAGTCATGACCAGGGTCGCCAACGCCACGCCGCTTTCGCCGAACAAACGGGTGAACAAGGCCGTCGCCAGCGAGGCCGCCAGAATGTTGACAAGGTTGTTGCCCAGAAGAACCGAACCGATCAGACGTTCATTGTCATCGGTGATTTCCAGCGCCTTTTTTGCCCCGCGTGATCCTTTGTCGGCCTGTGCCCTCAGCTTTCCGCGAGAAGAGGCTGTAAGCGCTGTTTCCGAACCTGAGAAAAACGCGGACAAAACGAGCAACAGGAGGATTGCGCCTGACGTAAACCAGAATGCGCTGTCGATCAGAGAAGATGAGGGTTCCATTGGTCCTTGGTGGGTTAGGGTGACGCATCCGTTATGGGGATGCCGCGCTGCTGGATCAAGGGCTTAGCCCCGGTCTTCGTCAGGGTCTTTGCTCAGCGGGTGGTGTTGCAACACCAGTTCCGACAGCCGTTCATCCAGAACATGAGTATAAATCTCGGTCGTTGCAACGTCGGCGTGACCCAGCAAGGTCTGGATCGAACGCAGATCAGCGCCGTTGGCCAGCAGATGTGTGGCAAAGGCGTGGCGCAGGGTATGCGGAGTGACTTTCTCGGGCGAAACGCCACCCTGAACGGCCAGTTCCTTGACCAGCAGAAAGAACCTGTGCCGCGTCAGGTGGCCGGATTTGCCGCGCGACGGAAACAGAAAACGGGACCTTTGACCGCCTTTCTCAACGGTCTGGTCTTCGGCTTCGTCCCGCACGATCAACCAGGCAGCCAACGCATCCCGCGCCGGTGGGGACAGGGGCACCATGCGTTCCTTGCCGCCTTTACCCATCACCAGCAACATACGCGGATCGCCACGGGCCGAGGAAACGGGCAGGGACACAAGTTCGGTCACGCGCATCCCGGTGGCGTAGAGAACTTCCATCAAACAGGTATTGCGTATGCGGTCGGCCTTGCTGCGACCGGTTTGTCGGGCGGCTTCAAGAAGACGGTCGACTTCGGGCACGTCCAGCGTTTTGGGCAGTCGCTTCTGCCGCCCCGGACCTTTGATCTGGATGGCGGGGTTCGTCTCGCTCCAGCCTTCCTCGAACGCAAAGCGGTACAGCTGTTTTATCGCTGACAGTCGCCGCGCGCGGGTGGAACGTGACAAGCCCTGTGCCTGGCAGTCGATCAGATAGGCCTCGATCTGATCACGATCTGCCTGATCGAATCCGGATCCCCTGTGCTGCAACCAGGATGCAAAGTCTTTCAGATCGCGCCCATAGGCCAGCAAGGTGTTTGTCGCCGCCCCAAGTTCCGCTGCTTGGGCCTGTAGAAAGGTCGAAATCCATAGCTCATTTGTCGCCGGGATAGCCATCTTTAACGCTCTTGCAGGATCAAAAGGCTCAGCGCCGCGCGCCGCGCAGTGTCTTCCAGGCCCACGCGTCGGAAGGTTGCGATTGCTGCGGTCAGATCCACAAGATTGCCCCGTGCACCATGCGCAAAAAGCTGCATGGCTTCCAGTATGGCTTCACCAAGCTGACCGTTGTCCAGCAAGGCGTCAATGTCGTTGGGTACGGGCGCCGCCCATGCAAACCCCTGAGAAACCGCGTCCGCCAACGGAGAAGGAGAAACCGCCCGCCCCGGATCACCCTGTGCCAGCGCCGCAAGAAACAGGGTATCGATCGCGTTGTCCGGTGCTGATTGTGCAGCCTGTTCGTACAGGCCAGACAGCATCAGAATGCGCCAGCGCAGGTTTTCAGTCGCCGGCACCGACAGCGAAACCTTCGACAGACGCTCGGCGAACAATTCGGCAAAGGGCACTTCAAGCCCGACGCTGCGCATCTGCTGCCAGACCGGCGGCAATGTTTTTCCAATGGCTTCAGCGTTTCGCGTATCCAAAGCGCTTTCAAATCGTTGGATGGCTGCGACCCTGTCCCAAACTGCGCCAGACGCAGCCGGAGACCTCTCGGTATAAAGTCCAAGCAATTGATTAGGCGTCAAAGCGCCAATGCGTGTAAGCCGTTCGGCGGCTTCGATCTGTGCTTTCCATCCGGCCACATCCCGAAGATCCGCATTGGCGAAAGCTCGTGGCAACGAGGCGGAAGGAAGCCGTTCTCCGATCGCTTCGAACAGTCGGAAACTCAGCGGATCAGGGTTTTCAGGTTGGGGCAGGTAAGCCGCGCCTTCATAGAGTTCAGGGCTTAGAAAACGATCCAGAACCGCCAGCTCTGCCGGCGGCAGGATGTTCAGGGCATGCGCGGCCTCAAGCGTCAACGCGGCCGATGCCCAATCTCCGCGTCGGGCTTTGCAGAACACTTGCGCGGCGTAGTTCTTTGACAGGTGCGGATCGGCGATAAGGGCGGTGCAACTGCGATCCTCATCACCGGTCAGCAGCGTTGCGTCAAACCAGCGCTGAAACCGATCCTGTGTATCGGTCGGCCCGGCCAGTTGAATCAGCGATTGCACGGGGTCAGCCGCGCCCAGTTGCATCAGACGGTCCAGCCGCGCCAGCAGCATAATCTCTTGCGCATCAGGGCCCGCCGGTGCCCGGGTTTCCGACAGAAGCAATGTAAACAACAGGCGTTGCATGGCCGGGTTGTCGCGAACGGGCGTCTTTGCAATCAGCTCCGCCAATCGGTTCGCATCGCTGCCTTGCCACAAATCCACGGGCAACCCGGTGACGGATGACGCGACCAGGCCCAATGGTTGCGACAACGCTTCAAGCGGCGTGACCTCAATTTCGGGCAATCCACCATTCTGTGCCACAGGCGGTTCAAGCAATACGGTTCCGGGCAGGTTTTCCGGCGGATCCGCAAGCCACTCGATCGCGGATAACGGGGTCTGCGCATGTGCCGATCCCGCCAGAAAGACCGCCAACAGCGCCTGTTTAGTTGACATCCAATACGACCGGTTCGCGGATTTCACTTTGAGGCGCAGAAAAATCCGCGCCAAAGTATGGGCCAACATAGGCGTAGGCGACCAGCCCAATGAATACCAGGCAAAGAACATATATCAGGAATTTGATCAGTCGGCCCATGGCCCCACGCTGCCTCAATTTTAGATTTTGGCCAAGTTATAACTGGCATTTTTCCCAAGATCACGTCATTCACGTTTAAATGAGCGAAATTAAGCATAACACACATTCGACAGACACACAGGGTGGTTTTGATCTGCATAAAACCGTGGTTCTGGTGGGTATGATGGGGGCTGGCAAGACTGCGGTGGGCCGCGCGTTGGCCGCACGTCTGGGTGTTCCGTTTCTGGACAGCGATGCCGAGATCGAATCAGCCGCCAACATGACCATTCCTGAAATCTTTGAGCGTGACGGCGAACCTTTCTTTCGCACCAAGGAATCGCAGGTCATCGGGCGCTTGCTTGATGAACAAAAAGGCATTCTTTCAACGGGTGGGGGGGCGTTTCTCCAGCCGGAAAACCGTCGCATCATCGCCGAAAAGGGCGCTGCTGTTTGGCTGCGTGCGGACCTGAATGTTCTGTGGAACCGTGTGCGCCACAAAGACACCCGTCCTCTGCTGCGCACCGCCGATCCCTATGCGACGTTGAAATCCCTCTACGAGGCCCGCGTGCCGGTTTATGCTCAGGCCGATCTGACGGTGGATTCGGATGGCGAGACCTCGATCGAAAATATGGTAGGCCGCGTTGTCGACGCTCTGTTGGCGCGCCCTGATGTTTTGGAACTCAAATAAATGCACCAAACAGTACATGTGGACCTGGGCGACCGATCCTATGACGTTGAAATCGGTCCGGATCTTTTGGCGCGGGCAGGGGGCTGGATATCACCACTTCTGGCCCGGCCAAAAGTCGCGGTTCTGACCGATGAAAACGTGGCCGCTCTGCATCTTGAGGCGTTGCGCGCCGGGCTGAATGCAGCAGGGATCGAGATGACCGCGCTGGCACTGCCCGCCGGAGAGGCAACCAAAAGTTGGCCGCATTTCGAGCGCGCCGTCGAGTGGCTGCTTGCAGAAAAAGTCGAACGCCGGGATGTCGTCGTGGCCTTGGGGGGAGGGGTCATCGGAGATCTGGCAGGCTTTGCAGCGGCGGTTTTGCGGCGCGGTGTTCGCTTTGTACAGATTCCAACGTCATTGCTGGCGCAAGTGGACAGCTCGGTCGGTGGAAAGACCGGGATCAACGCACCACAGGGCAAAAATCTGATCGGCGCGTTTCATCAACCCTCGCTGGTTCTGGCTGACACCTCTGTCCTGGGGACCATGACCCAAAGGGACTTCTTGTCGGGCTATGGCGAGGTCGTGAAATACGGATTGCTTGGCGATGCGAAATTCTTTGATTGGCTTGAGGCGCACGGGCCAAGCGTTTCCTCGGGTGACATGGCGGCCCGCGTACACGCGGTGACGCGCTCGGTGCAAATGAAGGCCGACATCGTCGCGCGGGATGAAACCGAACAAGGTGACCGGGCTCTTCTCAATCTGGGGCATACGTTCTGCCACGCGCTGGAAGCTGCAACAGGCTATTCCGACCGCCTTCTGCATGGCGAAGGTGTGGCAATTGGCTGCGCGCTGGCGTTTGAATTGTCGTCTCGGCTGGGTCTGTGTTCGCAAGAGGACCCAAGTCGGGTGCGCGCGCATTTGCGTGCGATGGGGATGAAGACGGATCTGGCCGATATTCCCGGCGAATTGCCAAGCGCCGAGGCGCTGGTGGATCTTATGGGACAGGACAAGAAAGTCGTGGATGGCCAGCTTCGGTTTATTCTGGCGCGTGAGATCGGAGAGGCGTTCGTGACCTCAGATGTGCCGAAAGATGCGGTTCTTTCGGTCCTGTCAGATGCGCTTGCCACGGCTTGACCTGAAGGCCTAGCGCCCCTGAATGACCATCAGTTCACCGATGTTCTCACGTGTGATGTAACCCATCATGCGACCACCCCGAGTGACCACAGCGATGGCCGGAGCGCCGTTGTGCAAGTGCTCCAGAACGGTCTCGAGCCCGGTGGTGAGTGAAACCGAGGGGACAGCCGCGTCCATGATCGACGTGGCGGGCGCTGATCTGGGTTGGTCACTTGCCAGCGCCGCAAACAGCCGCTCACGCGTGACGAATCCCAGCAGGGCCTTGCTTGAGTCCAATACAGGGAACTCGTGCTGAGTGGTGTGGATCACGGCTTGCGCCGCCGTGCTCAGCGTATCGTTGGGGGAAAGCGCGTGAAATTCCGTGATCATCGCGTCCCGGGCCAGAACCCGGCGTGCTGCGGATCGCAGGGCGACGTCCTGGCTTTCCGCGTTGGCGGCGATGAACACGAACACAGCGATGAGCACCAGAAACGGGTTGCCTGAACTCAGCCCCAAAAAACCCAGACCCACCGCAACGATCTGACCTCCGACCGCAGCCACGCGTGTTGCTTTGACGCGATCCATACGCAGGCACAGAAGGGCGCGGAACACGCGCCCTCCGTCCATGGGGAAGGCCGGGATCATGTTGAATACGGCCAGCAGCAGGTTGATGTAGGCCAGCCTGTTCAGAAACCCGATACCCGGTGAATCGATCTGGGAAAGCGTCTCGATTGGCACTCCCGCTCCGAAGGCGACCAGTATGACCCAGATCACGATGTTCACCGCCGGACCTGCAAGTGCCACAAGCACTTCTTGCATCGGTTTTTCCGGCATCCTTTCAAGCCGGGCCAACCCACCGATCGGCAACAATGTTATGTCTGGGGTCTTGATTCCAAAGCGCCGCGCCATGAGGGCATGACCGAATTCATGCGCGACCACACAGGCAAACAAGGCCAGAACAAACAAAAGGTTGTCTATGGCGGCCGGCAGGCCACCAGCAGAATAGGCCGCAAAGCCCACCCAGGCCAGAAGCAGGAAAAACGTGACATGGACCCTCAGTTCGGACCCGAGCAATCGGCCGAGAGAGAAGGACCATGTCATGTTGTATCTCCGTTTCGTTTAGAACGGAATCTCGTCGTCGTCGATTCCACCCGATGCAGGCGCTGGTGAACTGGACGGGCCACCGTAAGGGTCGCCGTACCCGCTGCCACCGGCCTGGCCGCCGCCGTAACCACCGCCGCTGCCTCCGCCTTCGCCGCGCGCATCCAGCATCACGAGGGTTGAGCCAAAGCCCTGAAGGACAACCTCGGTAGAATACCGGTCCTGGCCAGACTGGTCCTGCCACTTGCGGGTCTGAAGCTGCCCTTCGATATAGACTTTTGAGCCCTTGCGCAGGTATTGCTCGGCCACACGGACCAGACCTTCGTTGAATATGGCGACCGAGTGCCATTCCGTGCGTTCGCGGCGCTCGCCCGTGTTTCGGTCTTTCCAGTTCTCTGACGTGGCAATGCGCAGATTGCATACCTTTCCGCCGTTCTGGAATGTCCGTACTTCGGGATCACGACCCAGATTTCCGACCAGAATGACCTTGTTGACTGAACCCGCCATGTAATTCCTCGTTCTGTTTTCGCGTATGTGCGCCGAATCTGGCGCGACTTGTTTCGTGAGACCCTATACGGCCTGCATCATGGATGAAAACAGTAGATACAACAGTGTTGGGCAAGAGTCTTACTTTGGTCTTTACCAAGCTTTCATTTTTTGTGGGAATACCTATAATCCGTCTGGTTTCTTATCGAGCAGGATAGGCATTGATGCGTTCTTGGGTTGCTGGGTTTTCTGTTGTCTGCCTTGTGCTGGCCGTTTTGCCTGTGCAGGCGCAAACTCTGTCTACCAAAAGCCGCAAGGATATCTTCCTCAAGCAGTCCAAGATACTGGATTCCCGTGCGGCGACGCAGTATCGCGACTCCGCGCGGTTGAAACCCAAGACATCCCGTGCGCACACCGGCAAACGCTATACCGGGAAGTATCGCGGCCAGTATCTGGATCTGGCGAAACAGGCTGCCCGCCTTCACAACATTCCCGAAGATTTGTTTTTGCGTCTTGTGCAGCAGGAAAGCGGCTGGAACCCGCAGGCGAAATCTCACAAAGGCGCGCTGGGTTTGGCGCAACTGATGCCTCAAACAGCCGAACTGTTGGGGGTTAACCCGCATGATCCCAAACAGAACCTTGAAGGCGGGGCCAGATACCTGTCCTGGCAGTATCGCAAGTTTAAATCCTGGCCACTGGCTTTGGCCGCCTACAATGCCGGCCCAA
The DNA here is from genome assembly GCF_059613405.1 of Ruegeria sp. BHSA118. Lineage (NCBI taxonomy): Bacteria > Pseudomonadati > Pseudomonadota > Alphaproteobacteria > Rhodobacterales > Roseobacteraceae > Ruegeria > Ruegeria sp. BHSA118. The sequence goes on along the minus strand of NZ_JBXWSM010000012.1, from coordinate 18,917 downwards.
AAGCGGTGGAAAAGCATGGCGGCATACCGCCATACAAGGAAACCCAGAACTACGTGAAGGTCATCTGGGGGGGATAAACCCGATGCCGCGGCGCAGAACGTCCGGTTCTTGATCAGGCGCAACCAGTCCAACTAACCTGAAAAGGTATCGTCCAGTAACTGGTGAGGCCGCCTCATGCCTGTTGACCACCCTGAGATCCCGCAAGAAACGCTGGCCAACTGGCAGCAGTTGGTTGATCTGGTCGCGGAATTGGCGGATGTGCCCGCAAGCCTGATCATGAAAACCGACGCACCGGATCACGCGGTGCTGATTACCTCGGATCATCCCGAAAACCCGTATCCGGTTGGTTTGAGTTTCCAGTTGAATCCCAAACTTTATTGTCAGGGCGTCTTGCAGCGGGACGGAGAACTGGTGGTTGAGGATGCAGCCTGCGACCCAGATTGGGCGGACAATGACGATCTGGAACATGGGATGACATTTTACATCGGCCTGCCGCTGAAATGGCCCGATGGATCGGTGTTCGGAACGATTTGTGTTCTGGATCGCAAGCAGAACCGGCGTGCCTTGTTGTTCCGCGAAGGGTTGGCGCAGTTCGCACGCATGGTCGAGTCGGATTTGGCTTTGTTGCAAGAGGTTTACCTGCGCCGCGCGCTGGAAGAGAAACTCAACGAAACACTGGCGCAGCTTGAAACACGTGTCGCGGATCGCACCCGTGAGTTGCAGGAAACCAACACGGCACTGCGCGTCCTGCTGTCCAGTCTGGATGACGAACGCAAAGGCCGCGATCACGAAATTGTCGAACAGGTGCGCGGCCGGGTTCTGCCCTATCTGGAAAAAGTTCGAACCCAGCTTTCCGGGGACGAAGCGCAGTATGTCTATCTTGAATTGGCCGAGAAGAACCTGAACGAGATCACGTCTTCATTGTCGGACAAACTGACGGATGCGTTTGCAATGATGACCCCGACCGAGATCGAGATTGCGCAGATGGTCATGTTTGGAAAAACAACCAAGGACATCGCCAAGGCCCTGTCGCGAGAAACATCGACAATCGACTTTCACCGCAACAACATCCGTCGCAAGCTGGGCCTTGAAGGGCGCAGCCAGAACCTGCGCAGTCATTTGCTCTCGATTTCGTGAACGCGGAATATGGGGTTTCCCCCCACATTCCGCCCCCATTTTTTCGGTCTGAGCCAATATGCCTTGGCTTGTTACCTTTGGCTGGGACGTGCGGAAAACCTGCACATGTCCAACAGAGAGGTACACGAAAATGGATCGCAAAGATCTGAAACCAACCATCCTGAACGGGGACAAGGATCATCTGGCGCCGGGGTTGTCTCGCCGGTCGTTCTTTATGGCGGCGGGGGCTGCCGGTGTCGGCGCGACAGCTTCCGTACTGGGCGCAAAACCGGCCCAGGCGCAATCTCAGGCGTGGCTACAGCCGGGCAACAACAACCATGTGATTGATCTGCAAGGCACAACGGGTCAGGCCAGCACCGGGACGGTTGGCATCGACTATTATGGTCATTGTGCGATCAAGATCACCTCGCCCAATGGGGCAACAGTGCTGTTTGATCCCTGGCGCGATGACCCGTCGGGCGCGTGGGGGCTTTGGTTCCGCAACGAATTCCCGCAAATCCCGGTGGATATCACCCTGTCGACCCATGCCCATTTTGATCACGATGCGATTGAACGCCCAAGTTCGACCATGGTGCTGGATCGCATGGTGGGCAATTTCGAGTTTGCTGACATCAAGATCACCGGCTTTGCTGACAAACACGCCTGTGTCGCGCCGGGATGGTATGACTGGACCAATGCGCTGGCTGAGTTCGGCGTGGAAGCCTGCCCGCCGAACAACGTGGGCCACATGGATATGGTCGTCTATCTGGTCGAGACCGGCGGCATTCGAACGCTGATCTGGGGCGACAACCGCCACAACCCGCCACAGGAGTTCTGGGACGCAATCGGACAGGTGGATGTTCTGACACTGCCGGTTGATGGCTCGGAACATATCCTCAGCTTCGATCAGGGCAACGATATCGTGTCCAAGCTCCAGCCCAAGGTGATCATCCCCACACATTACCTGAATGAGGTCACTTCCTACACGCTGACCACTCTGCAATCTGCCGACGACTGGGTGAAGGGGCAGCAGAGTTACACGATGCTCGACAGTGCCAGCCTTCAGCTTGAAGCCGGTGGCATTGCCGGAATGAACCAGGAATTCATGCATTTTGGCAACAACGTCATGACCGGCTGACAAATTACCGGGGTCGCCACTCACGCCACTCCCAAGCGCCGCCTGTCTCCCCACGAACCGCGGCGCCAACAGAAAGGGCCGGTCCTGACCGGCCCTTTCCATGGTTCAGAAACGGGTTTACTCCGCAGCGACTTTGATCACCGGCTCCATCCGGGCCAGTATATCTTCGGCCAGGTGGCATTTGATCTGGTGCCCATCCGCCAGCGTCTGCACCGGCGGCACGTGGGATTCACACCGACCGTCAGGCACTTCGGATTTCCATCGGCAACGCGTCTGGAACGGGCAGCCTGGTGGCGGGTTCATGGCCGAGGGAATATCGCCTTCCAGAACGATATGCTGCTTTTCGATCGAGGTATCCGCGATCGGAACCGCGCTCAGCAGCGCCTCGGTATAGGGGTGATAGGGCGGGGCAAAGACCTGATCCGTGGTGCCCAATTCCACGACATGGCCCAGATACATCACCATGACCCGGTCGCTGAGGTAACGCACAATGGACAGATCGTGGCTGATGAACAGCAGCGTGGTCTTGTGCTGTCGCTGTATCTCCATCAACAGATCCGTCACGGCAGCCTGAACCGACACATCCAGCGCCGAGACGGGTTCGTCCGCCACAACGATACGCGCATCGCCGGCAAAGGCGCGCGCGATACCCACGCGCTGTTTCTGCCCACCGGACAGCTGTCGCGGCATCCTGTCTGCAAAGGCGCGCGGCAGCTTCACCAGATCAAGCAGTTCCAGCATCCGCTTCTTGCGTTCGGCCTCAGAGTTTCCGACACCGAAGATTTCAAGCGCCCGGATGATCTGGCGGCCAACGGTCATCGACGGATTCAGCGTGTCGAACGGGTTCTGGAAAACCATCTGTACTTCGCCGATCGTCTTGGCATCGCGTTCTTCGATGGGCACCTGTTCGATGTTGCGGTTGTCCAGCAGGATCTGCCCGTCTGTGGCCGTCTCCAACCCCATAAGGACCTTGGCGAAGGTGGACTTGCCGCAGCCGGATTCCCCCACGATGGCCAGTGTCTCGGATTCGTGCGCCTCGAAGCTGAGTGTTTCGTTGGCCTTCACAACCTTCTTCTCACCGCCGCCAAACAAGGCATTTGCCGCAACCTCGTAATATTTCTTGAGGTTGTCCATTTTCAGAACCGTTCGGCCGATCTCGCCTTTTTCTTTCTGATCGGCCAGCGCAAGTGGGGCGTTCCAGTCGATTTCCTGGAATTTAAGGCAGCGGGTGTGGTGCCGGTCATTTCCCGGAACGGCCTCCATCAGGATTTCTTTTGCGTCACAGCGACCCTCTTCGAAATAGTCGCAGCGCGGTCCGAAGTTGCAACCCGGAGGCCGCTCGTGGGGCAATGGGAAGTTCCCCGGAATAGCCACCAGCGGACGCGTGTTCTTGTCAGCCCCCGGCAGCGGGATCGAACGGAACAGCGCCTGTGTATAAGGGTGCTGCATCTCGTCGAACACATCCTTGATCGAGCCACGCTCGACCGCTTCACCCGAGTACATCACGCACAGACGGTCACAGGTTTCCAGAACCAGCCCGAGATTATGCGAGATGAACAACATCGAGGTGCCGTATTTCTTGCCCAGATCCTTGACCAGTTCGACCACAGCGGCCTCGACGGTCACGTCCAAAGCCGTTGTCGGCTCGTCCAGGATCAACAGCGCCGGTTTGGACATCAGCGCCATCGCAATCACGATCCGCTGCTGCTGACCACCCGACAGCTGGTGCGGAAACGAATTCAACATCCGCTCGGGGTCTGGCAGGCGAACGTCCGTCACCACTTCCAGCGCGCGGGAATAAGCCTCTTCCTGACTTACACCCTCGTGGATCATCGGCACTTCCATCAATTGTTTGCCGATCTTCATCGCCGGATTCAGCGATGCCATCGGCTCCTGATAGATCATCGCGATTTCATTGCCGCGAATGTCGCGCAACTCTTCGGTCGACATCTCTGCCAGATCGCGGCCCTTGAACTTGATCGTGCCTCCGACGATGCGACCATTCTTGCCAAGATCCTGCATCACGCCCAGCGCCACGGTCGATTTACCACAACCGGATTCACCAACCAGCCCCACGGCTTCGCCGGGCTCTACGCTGACCGAGAAATCCATCACGGCTGGGATTTCCCGCAGGCGGGTAAAGAATGAGATGGACAGCTTGTCGATCTCCAGGATCGGGCCGTCACAATCCGCCATTTTGCTCATTTTTCTTACTCCTCACCAAATGCGGGGGTCCCCTTCATCTGGCCAAAAAAATCCCGGGGGGTCCGGGGGGCTGGCCCCCCGGCCTCGATCACATCAGTCCTTCAGGCTTTCCTCGCGAAGACCGTCCGCCAGCAGGTTCAGACCAAGAACCAGCGACAGCAGGGCAAAGGCAGGAGGAAGGGCAGGGTGCAGGTAGATCGACAGCAGCTTGCGCCCCTCGTTGATCGTGGATCCCCAGTCCGGGCTTTCCGGCGGAAGGCCCAGTCCGAAAAAGCCCAAAGTCCCCAGAAGAATGGTGGTGTACCCGATGCGCAGACAGAAATCGACGATCAGGGGGCCACGGGCGTTGGGCAGGATTTCCCAAAGCATGATGTACCACGGCCCTTCGCCGCGTGTCTGGGCCGCAGCCACGTAATCGCGGGTTTTGATGTCCAGCGCCAGGCCGCGCACGATACGGAAGACCGTGGGCGAGTTGACGAAGACCACCGAGACGAACACCACCAGGATACCGCCGGGGATATCGAACAGGTCCAGATAGGTCGGCAGGCCCCAGATCCGGTAGGCGTCGGTATTGATGATGTAGCCACCGGTCGAAATCAGCGACAGATACAGCCAGATCGCAACACCCAGAACACCGATCAGCAACGGTGTACGGAAATTCGGGCGCGTGTAATAGCGTGAATTCAGCAATACGCCGATGAACAGGATCGGGAACACGAACAGCACGGCCGCCATGTAGTTCGGCACCCCGGTCGCCACAATCTCTGGCGTCACCAGCAGGTAGAACAGCAGGATCACCGGGAAGGCGAGGATCAGGTTGGCGAGGAAGGACAGGAACGTATCAAAACGTCCCCCATAGTAGCCGGCGGGAAGCCCCAGCGTAATGCCGACCATGAAGGCGAACATCGTTGCCAGCGGTGCAATCTGCACCACGACCCAGGCCCCCTTGACCATCCGGCTGAATACGTCACGCGCCAGATTGTCACCGCCCAGAAGATACCAGGCATACTCGCCGTCCTCCAGATTCGGCAGAGGCGTTCCCGGCACTTTGTTCTTCATGCCAGAGATCTGTGTCAGCGGGTCATGGGTCACGATCAGATCAAGCGCGCCGAAGATGCCGGTAAAGACCCAGAACATCACAAGGCCAAAGCCGATCATTCCGATGGGGCTGTCATACAGTTTGCCGTACAACCCCAACCGTCGTTTGAAGGCGATGGACATGGCGAACATGATGATCAGCGCGACCCATACGGGCAGGAATTGCTGGGAAATGGCGCCGATGATCCCTGCACCAGTGCCCATCAGGATGCCCAGCACCAGATAAGCCACGGCCAATCCCACGCTGGCAAGGAAACTGTAATGCAGCGCAAGCTGGATCAATCCACGGACACCTCCGCCGGAACTGACGGATCCATCCGAATTCACGACAATCTGCTGTTCAGGCAAAAAGATACTGGCGATGATCCAGACCAGGATCGACAGGAAAAGTGCCGCCATTGCAATCATCAGCAGCGGGTTCAGGAAGGCGATAGAGCCGGTCCAGGTTAGTGGTTCCACAATCTCACCCTCCTTATGAAATGCGAATGCGCGGGTTGAGGTAAACGTAGCCGATATCCGAGATCAGCTGCGTTATCAGAACCACGAAGACCGACACGACGGAAATCGCCAGCAGAAGCTGGATGTCGTTGTTGCCAGCGGCCTGAACCAGCGCCCAGCCGAAACCCTTGTAGTTGAACAGGGTTTCAACAATCACCACGCCGTTCAGCAGCCATGGGAACTGCAACATGATAACCGTGAACGGCGCGATCAACGCGTTGCGCAAGGCGTGTTTCATGACGATGTTCGGGAATGAAACACCCTTCAGTCGTGCGGTTCGGATGTATTGCGCCGTCATCACCTCGGTCATCGAAGCGCGAGTCATCCGGGCGATGTAACCCATACCGTACAGCGCAATGGTGAGAACCGGCAGAAAGAAGTTCTCGAATGTCGGGTTCTCCATCGCTTGAGTCGCGGTTCCTTTGAACCATTTCAGCCCCACGGTGGACGAGGTAAAGATCGCGATGAAGATAACGCCCGATACGTATTCCGGTGTCGCTGTCGTGACGATCGAGAAGGTCGACAATGATCGATCCAGGGCCGATCCCTCTCGCATCCCGGCCAGAACACCAACGATCAGGGCGGAAGGCACCATCAGGACCAGAACCCAGAACATCAGGTATCCTGTATTGCCCAAACGCTTGCCAACGATGGTTCCGACCTCTTCCTTGAAAACGGTCGAGTATCCCCAATCGCCCTGAAGAACACCGCAATATCTTGCCGTGTCCTCTGCCGTCGAACCGGGCCTTGTGCAGGTTCCCACGAACTGGCCGTCTTCCAGGGTATTCTGGAACCCGGGCATCACGCCCAGCCATTGGCCGTATTTCACGAGCGTCGGCTGCAAGTAGCCGCGGTTTTCCAACCAGGCTTCGACCTGCTCATCCGACATACGCTGGTTGCCCTGCGTTTTCGCCAGCTTTTCAAGGTTCGGGTATAGGTTGGTCAGGAAAAAGACGACGAATGTCAGACATAATGCCGTAAGCAGCATCACTCCGAACCGTCGTAGGATGAATAGTCCCATGGTGGCCCCTGTTGTTCAGGTATTCCGCAGATCATTGGACCATTTTCTGGCCTCGGACGTCCGACCCCGTGTCGGCAAGTCTGCGGCTGGAAAGGGGCGCCCGTGTCAGGCGCCCCTTGTGTGTGGATTGCAGTGCTTAGGCAGCCCAGCCCCACTTGTAGTGATGGTGTTCGAAGGTCACATGCATGTCGGTTCCAACAAGACCCTCTTTCATGTGGCGATAAAGCGAGCGCCAATAGGGCTGAATGGTAACCCCGTCTTCCTGCAACAGGGCTTCGCCACGCGCCATGACTTCCCGACGCTTGTCCGCGTCGGCAATGGCCAGCGCCTCTTCCAGAATGGCGTCAAACTCGGGGCTGGCATAGCCGAACTCGTTCCAGGCTTCGCCCGTACGATAAGCAAGCGCCCAAATCTGAACACCCAACGGCCGCGGGTTCCAGTTGGTCGAGCTGAACGGGTACTTGGCCCAGTCGTTCCAGAAGGTATTGCCCGGCAGAACGGTCCGTTTGACATTGATTCCGGCATCGCGCAACTGCGCGGCAACGGCATCTGTGGTGTTGCGACGCCAGTCATCGTCGATCGAGATGATCTCGTGCTCGAAATCTCCAAAACCGGCTTCGTCCATCAGCGCCTTGGCTGCCGCTGGATCAACCTTTTGCGGCGGAAGCTCGGCATATTCCGGATGCAGCGGCGCCACGTGATGGTTTTCCGCCGGCGCTCCGCGACCGCCATAGCCCAGTTCCAGACAAACGGAATTGTCTACGGCCATCTGAAGGGCCTGCCGGACACGTTTGTCCGCATATGGCTTCTGTCCGTCGATCTCGGCCAGCTGGTTGGGGCGAATAACGATGGTCGCGGCAGTCACCACTTCTGACTTCACATAGCCAAGCCCGTCCATCACGTCGATGAATTCACCCACCGATTCATACAGCATGTCGACTTCGTCGGATTCCAGTGCTGCCAGCCAGGCAGATGGGTCGGTTCCGTAGTCGATGTACTCGATACGGTCCAGGGCAGGGCGGCCGTACACTTCTTCACCCCACCAGGTGTGATCCGGGTTGCGAACCAGAACGGCTTTTACGCCAACCTCAAGTTCGTCCATCAGATAGGGGCCGGTTCCCACATTGTTCAGCAGGTCAGTCTCGCTGAACGAGCTGTGTACAATCGCGCCGGGATAGTCGGCCATGCCCGGAATAAGGGTGATATCCGGCTTGGGCAGGTTCAGTTTGACCGTGGTTGCGTCGACAACTTCGATGACACCCTCACCGGCCTGACCGGTATCCGCGTCGATCAGGGTTGCAAAGCGGCCGGCCATCGAGTTGGTTTCCGAGCTCTTGTCGCACCAGCGCGCGATGTTGCGGGCAACGTCGTCAGCCGTGAAATCGTCACCGTTGTTCCACTTGACGCCGGGGCGGACATTCAGAGTGTATTCGGTTGCGTCATCGTTGACTTCCCAACCTTCAAGAAGCATGCCGCGGAACGAGCCGTCCGAGTTGTACTCGACCAGATATTCCAGCGTGCCGCGCGTCACGTTCGCGATCTGCGACCAGTCATAGGTACGTGGGTCTTTGAGGGCGCGGACTTCCATCTGCACACGCAGCGTGCCGCCATCTTGTTTTGCGGTTTCGGCCATAGCAGGCGCCGGCAATCCGATCATGCCGTAGGCCGCCGCGGCAGTAACCCCAAGACTGGTTGCGCGCGTCATGAATTCCCTTCGACTCAGCTTGCCGTCACGGTATTCCTGAGCGTGCATCGCTGCCGCCCAGTGCACCTTGTCTTCGGTGGATACGGTATTCGTCATGGATGTCTCCCTGTGACACTGATTTTGTTGATTGATTATAGCTCTACGCGAACCGGTTTCTTGCGGTCGCCAGAGTGAAGGATTTTGTTTTTTGAACTCTGTTCATCCCCATGTCGTTATTCGGCACCAGATTTCCGACAAGGTCAATGTTCGAAATCGTCATAAGAAGTACAAAAACGACATTCGCGATCCGTTGAAGTCGTTGAGACGCATTTCTTCCAGCAGCCCAAAACGATGCCGACTTCCCCATTGTTTTCCCGGTTTGTTAAGGGAAACCGCAGTAAATCATTAAGTTCTCGTAAGCTTCGAGACCTGGTGGGGCACCTTGCTTGTGCAATGTCAGACGTGCCGGGTGTCACCCAGCGGGATCGACGTGATTCCAGGCCTTCATTCGGGCGCGAAACCAGGTGCGCTGACGCTTGGCGAATTGCCGCGTCGCAATGGTTGCGCGCGCGCGCGCCTGATCCAAAGTCATCGCGCCGTCAAGATATGCCCTGAGTTCCGGCACGCCTATGGCCTTGCAGGCCGGAAGGGTGGGGTCGAACCGGCCCTGCATGGCGCGCACTTCCTCGATTGCACCCTGTTCCAGCATCTGGTCAAAACGGCGTTCTATCCTGTTCAGCAGCCACGCTTTATCAACGTCAAAAACGATCGGCAGGGTCTCGTTCAGCCGAAGTGCCGGTGGGGGCGTTTCGGCCTGCCAGGACAACAGGCTGCGACCTGTGGCGCGCTGCACCTCCCATGCGCGTTGCACGCGGGCACGGTTGTGTATGTCCAGCTTTGCAAGCGTGTCTGCATCGACCCCGTCCAGAAGGTCTGCCATGGGCATCTGATCCGCCTCGGCCCGAACTTCGGGTGGCGTCGCAGGAATTTGGGCCATGCCTTCGGTCAGGGCCGAGAAATACAATCCCGTCCCACCGACAATGATCGGGCGCTGGTGCCCTTTCAGAAGGGGCAGGACCTCGCGCAGCCAATGGCCGGTGGAATAATCCTGATCATAGGCAACGTGCCCGTACAACAGATGCGGCGCGCGGGCTTCTTCCTGGGCGGTTGGCCGGGCCGAGATGACGCGCCAGCAGTCATAAACCTGGCTTGCATCCGCATTGACGATAACTCCGCCATGCCGTTCGGCGATCTCCAGCGCCAGCGCTGATTTCCCGGATGCCGTAGGCCCCGCAATCAGAACCGGCCTGTCGTCGGGAACAGGCGGCAGTTGCCGAAAAAGCAGGTCTGTTGATCGCCGGGTCATGTGCGGTTGCCTCTATCCTCACCAACCGCATTGAACCTGCGGAGCTTTTGCTTCATTTTGCGCCGGAAATTAACCCCGTGCCAGCCCGGAGCGCAACATGAGCCTTTCCCCTTCTACTGAAACAGCCGAGACCCCGAAAACAAAGTACAATCGGGTCATGTTGAAAATCTCAGGCGAGGCGTTGATGGGGGATCAGGGATTCGGTTTGCACCCGCCAACCGTTCAACGCATCGCGCAAGAAGTGAAATCGGTTCACGATCTGGGCGTTGAGATTTGCATGGTCATCGGCGGCGGAAACATTTTTCGCGGCCTGAGCGGTTCAGCCCAGGGCATGGAACGGACCACGGCGGATTACATGGGCATGTTGGCCACGGTGATGAACGCGCTGGGGATGCAATCTGCACTGGAAGAGATCGGAGTGTTCACCCGTGTGATCTCGGCCATTCGCATGGACGAGGTGTGCGAACCCTATATCCGCCGCCGGGCTGTTCGGCACCTCGAGAAAAAGCGGGTCTGTATCTTCGCCGCCGGTACTGGCAACCCGTATTTCACGACAGACACCGCAGCCACCTTGCGCGCCAACGAAATGGCGTGCGAGGCGATCTTCATGGGCAAGAACGGAGTGGATGGCGTGTATGACAAAGATCCAGCGGAACATGCTGATGCCGTACGCTATGATACCGTGACTTATGATGACGTGCTGGCCAAACGGTTGCGGGTCATGGATGCTTCGGCCATCGCACTGGCACGCGACAACAATCTGCCCCTGATCGTATTCGGGCTTGATGAGCCCGGCGGCTTCCGCGGAATTCTCGCGGGCGAGGGGACCTATACCAAGGTTCAGGGTTGAGGCCAGAGGAGTCGCCTGACAATTCCGCAAGCTTTCCAAGCCCCGGCATCGAGCCGGGGCTTTTGTGTTTTGCTTTCGCTTGACGGTTGTGGGCGGCCCTGTCTAAGTATCGGTGTCCTTTCAAGGCGAAGGGCTGCCCCGTGTTTCGTTGGCCCAAGGCCCAAGCACAGGCTGGGCTGGAAGACCTGCCATGATTTCTGAGATGTCCGGAAACATGCGCGGGCATCTCATTGATCTGACTGCACAACTAAGGAGCAATGAGGCATGAGCTCTCTGGATATCGATTTCGTTCGGGCGCAATTCCCGGCCTTTTCAGAACCCAGCCTGCAAGGGCAGGCGTTCTTCGAAAATGCGGGTGGGTCTTACACCTGCAAACCAGTGATCGACCGGCTGACGCGGTTCTATACGCAGCGCAAGGTTCAGCCTTACGCCCCATATGAGGCCAGCCACCTTGCGGGCGCCGAAATGGACGAGGCGCGTGCGCGTATGGCTGCCATTCTGGGCGTTGACACGGATGAGCTGAGTTTTGGCCCTTCAACCACCCAGAACACCTATGTTCTGGCGCAGGCGTTCCGGCAATGGATGAAGCCCGGCGAGGCAATCGTCGTGACCAATCAGGATCACGAAGCCAATTCTGGCCCATGGCGTCGTCTGGTCGAGGCCGGGATAGAAGTGAGGGAATGGCAGATCGACCCCGAAACCGGATTGCTGAACCCTCAGGATCTGGAAAACATGTTGGACGAAAAAGTGCGTCTGGTCTGTTTCCCGCATTGTTCTAATGTCGTGGGCGAGATCAATCCGGTCACCGAGATCACTGCTATTGCGCATGCAGCGGGTGCGTTTGTCTGCGTTGATGGCGTATCATATGCCCCGCACGGATTTCCGAATGTTGGCGATCTGGGGCCGGATATCTATTTGTTTTCTGCCTACAAGACCTATGGCCCGCATCAGGGGTGCATGGTCATCCGCCGCACATTGGGTGAGCTGTTGCCCAACCAGGCGCATTATTTCAACTGTGACGTCCTTTACAAGCGATTCACCCCGGCTGGCCCCGATCACGCGCAGATTGCGGCCAGTGCAGGTATGGCGGATTATGTTGAGCTGCTTTGCGCCCACCATGGCGGGCCTGAGACGGGCGCGGCGGAGCAGGGCGTATTTGTCCACGATCTGATGCGATCACACGAAGTGTCGTTGCTGCAACCGGTTCTGGATGCGGTAAAGGATCGAAACGCGGTGCGCCTGATCGGTCCTTCCGACGCCAACCGGCGCGCGCCCACCGTCGCGCTTTCGTTAAACCGTCCGGCTGAACCGGTTGCGGCGGAACTGGCGCAATATGGCATCATGGCGGGTGGCGGAGATTTCTATGCGGTGCGCCCTTTGCGGGCGATGGGCGTCGACCCGGCGCAGGGTGTATTGAGGGTCAGCTTCACCCATTACACCACGCAGCAGGAAATTGATCAGCTTTTAGAGGCTCTTGAGCGCGTTTTGTGATCCGCTACCTTTGAGGGTGCGTATAAGCTGAAAACCTCAAGGGCGTATTGTGAAGCAACAGCAGGCTCCGATCATTTTGTGGTTTCGACGGGATTTACGTCTGTCGGACCACCCCGCGTTGACTGCGGCGGCCGAAAGCGGCCGTCCGGTCATACCTTTATTCATTCATGACCATCTGGTCGAACAGATGGGGGCCGCGCCGAAGTGGCGGTTGGGCTTGGGGTTGGAGGCTTTCAAAGCGTCACTGGTCAATATGGGCAGCCGATTGATTTTCCGACGCGGCGATGCGCTTGAACAGGTGCAGCAGGTCATGGCCGAGACCGGCGCAACCTCCGTCTTCTGGTCCCACGCTTACGATCCGGCCTCAATCGAACGTGACAGGAAAATCAAGTCTGAACTTGCAAAAGAAGGAGTGACCGCAAAGTCATTTGCCGGGCATCTTCTTTTCGAACCCTGGACTGTCGCCACCAAGTCGGGGCATCCGTTCAGGGTTTTCACACCCATGTGGCGCGCAGTTCAGGGACGGGACGTGCCTGATCCCTGCACATCAGTTACCGCCTTGCAGGCCCCTGTTTCCTGGCCCGCATCCGAGGAATTGAGCGCTTGGCAGATGGGGCGTGCTATGTACAAGGGCGCGGCCGTCCTGTGCCCTTATGTGAAACCCGGCGAACAGGCCGCTCTGGATCACCTCGAGGCGTTTCTTGGGCGACTTTCCCACTATTCCAGCCACCGGGACAGGTTGGATCAGGACGGGACGTCCAACCTGTCGGAATACCTGTCTTTGGGTGAAATCGGGCCACGTACAGTCTGGCATATGGTCCAAAGGGCCGCGTTGACTGGAACACCCGGTGCCGATGCCTTTCTACGTCAACTCGTCTGGCGCGAGTTTGCGTATCACCTGATGTATCACACGCCCCAACTGGTGGCTTCCAACTGGAGGCCGGAATGGGACAGTTTTCCCTGGAATACCGATCCGGACCATCCCGAAGTCACTGCGTGGCGGCGGGCCAGAACTGGGATACCTGTTGTCGATGCCGGGCTGCGGCAAATGTATGTGACAGGTCGAATGCACAACCGGGCGCGGATGATTGTCGCAAGCTATTTGACCAAGCATCTGATGGCTCATTGGAAAATAGGGATGAAGTGGTTCGAGGATTGTCTGATCGACTGGGATCCGGCCTGCAATGCCATGGGCTGGCAGTGGGTTGCTGGATCTGGGCCCGATGCATCCCCGTTTTTCCGGATTTTCAATCCCCAGACGCAAGCCGAGAAATTCGATCCTGACGGAAATTATACGCGCCGCTGGATCGCGGAAGGTTACTCCGAACCCAGTCAAACCGCTTTGTCGTATTTTGATGCCGTCCCGCGTTCATGGGGGCTGCGTCCGGATGCGGATTACCCCAAACCCATAGTCGGATTGCCCGAAGGGCGGACCCGCGCCTTGCGCGCATATGAAAGCCGAAAACCCCACTAAGGAACTGAAAACTTGCCAGAAACAATTTCGCCGCCTAGCTTTGTAGGCGTACCGCAGAGGGGAGAGCGGATGATCCTGACGACGACCGAAGGGCAAAAAGACCTGCCCAGATATTTCACCCAGGTCTTTAAAATGTTGAACCGGATGGAAACCGGGCGTCTTGATATCAGACTACCCGACGGTCGCACGTTTCGCGCAGAAGGCGCAAAGGCCGGGCCGGTGGCGCAGGTCGATATTCACGACGACGATGTCTTTGCGCGCCTGATCCGCGAAGGTGAGCTGGGTTTCTCCGATGCGTATCTGGACGGACATTGGAGTACGCCCGATCTGCGATCTTTCATGGATCTTGTGCATCTTGGAACCGAGACTGTTTACGACGGGTTCACAGGCCAGTTTCTTGTTCAGGCCTACGAACGGCTGCGGTTCTGGCTGCACAGAAACAACAGGGCGCAAGCCAAGAAGAATATCTCGTATCACTACGATCTGGGTAACGAATTTTACAGTTCGTGGCTGGATGACACGATGACCTATTCCAGCGCGATTTTTGAGACCGGGCAGGAAAGCCTCGAGAAGGCCCAGATCGCCAAATACGCAAGTCTTGTGGATGAGATGGGCGCCAAACCGGGTGACCATGTGCTGGAGATCGGATGTGGCTGGGGCGGCTTCGCGGAATATGCCGCAAAGGAACGAGGTTTGCGTGTCACCGGCCTGACCATCAGTGAGGAGCAATTCAAGTACGCCAAGGAACGTATTGAAAAAGCAGGTTTATCAGATCGGGTTGAATTCAAGCTTCAAGACTATCGGGATGAACGCGGGGTCTATGACGGCATAGCTTCCATCGAAATGTTCGAGGCCGTGGGTCAGAAATACTGGCCGGTCTATTTCGAAACCGTTCGTGAGCGGTTGAAGCCCGGTGCTCAGGCAACCTTGCAAATCATCACGGTGGGTGATCACCGCTGGGATTTTTACAGGAACGGCGTTGATTTCATCCAGAAGTATATCTTTCCGGGCGGGATGCTTCCGTCGCCGACCATCCTGCGTCAGCAGATCGATCAGGCCGGGTTGAAAGTCGTGCATTCGAAGGAATTCGGGAAAAGCTATGATCTGACTCTGCGCCGCTGGTATGAAACGTTCAACGACAAATGGGATCAGATCTCGGACATGGGGTTTGATGAGCGTTTCCGCCGCATGTGGAATTATTATTTGACTGCATGCGGTGCGGCCTTTGACACGGGCAATTGCGATGTGACACAGATCACAATAGCAAAACCAAGTTAACTCACGGACCGTCACATGCCCACTGCCTCGCGTCTCATCGCCGCTGTTTGTCTCGTCGTGCTGGCCTTTCTTGTTTCAGGCATGGTTATCGAAAACGGCGAAGAGGGTAAGGACTATGGTTACTTCACCTATGTGAACATGGCTCTTGGTGCGATCTGCGGCTGGAAAATCATGGGCAAGCGCGCTGGGCGTGGTTGGACCGCGGGCATAAACAATGGCCTGACCGGCGTTGCCTCGCTGATTTTCTGGGCACTGTTCGTGCAGGGGTGCTACCGCATGTTCGACCTTGCGATGCGCAATCGATATGGCGGCCCGTTTGAAGCTGTGATGGCCATTTTTTCGATCGGTATCGATTACGGCAAGCAGCTGATCTATCCCGAAATTCTGGTTACGCTTGCTATTGGCGCCGTTGTCGCCGGTCTGGCCACCGAACAGGCCAGCCGCAAATGGCGCTGAACCGTTTCGTCACAAGAGAGATTGAATTTGTCTGATTTGTTCTTCTATGGAACGCTGCGGTATCTGCCGCTGTTGCAGCGTGTCCTGGGCCGTCCGCTGAGTGAAATAACGTTTCACGCTGCCAAGCTGTGCGATCACGCGGTTCACGCGGTCCAGCGGCAGGATTTCCCGATGATCCTGCCCGCCAAGGGTGCCGCTGCCGAAGGCCTGCTGGTGCAGGGCCTGTCATCCGATGATCTGGCCAGACTGGCCTATTACGAAGGATCCTTCGACTATGACCTGAAATCGTTGAAGGTTGTTCTGGAGGACGGGGGCGAAGCACAGGCGCAGGTCTTTTTCCCGACCCCGGGCGCGTGGCAACCCGGTGAATTGTGGTCGTTGCAGGTCTGGGCTGACAAATTGGGCGAGGTTACGGCGCTCGCTGCCGAAGAAGAAATGGCCTATTTTGGCAAAGTCGATCCCAACACCATGGCGCGCAGCGTCCGTGCCATTCAAACCCGTGCCTGGGCAAAGATCATGGCCAGGCAGCGGCGAACCGGCGATCCGCGGAACATAGCCGAAGACGTAATTGTCCACCAACACGAACGCGTTTACGTCGACTATTTCGGGATGGAGGAAATAGACCTTCAGCACCGGCAACATGATGGCAGCATGGGCCCCGTGCTGCACCGGGGCGGTTTGATGCAGGGCAGCGCCGTGTCCGTTCTGCCCTATGACCCGATCCGCGACACCGTGCTTTTGATTGAGCAGTTCAGACCGCCGGTGTTTTTGATCGACGATCCAGAGCCCTGGCTTTGGGAAGCGGTTGCCGGGATGATCGACCCCGGCGAAACGCCGGAACAGACGGCACATCGCGAAGCCATGGAGGAAGCCGGAGTTCAATTTGACAGGTTGGAATACGCCGGCGGGGCCTATTCCTCCAGCGGGTCGTCCACGGGTTTCAGCTATCTCTATGTGGGGCTTGGCAACTTGACCCAGACAACCATCACCGGTGGCCTTGATATAGAAGGTGAAGATATCCGCAGTCGGATTCTGCCATTCGACGAATTCATTGATATGACAGACCGTCATCTTTTCAAGGATTTGCAGCTGGTGTCTCTGGCTTACTGGCTGGCCCGCCATCGGGATCGTTTGCGCGCATGACTATCGCGCTTGTGGTCCCGGCAGTGCGCCTGTAAATCTTCGAAGATACCAAATGACAAGGGGCGACCATGCGCATTGCACGAGATCTTGCTGACGCAGTAGGAAAAACACCGTTGATCCGGCTGCGCCGCATCAGCGAAGAGACCGGATGCGAGATTCTTGGCAAAGCCGAGTTCATGAACCCGGGGCAGTCGGTAAAGGATCGTGCTGCTCTTTTTATCATCAAAGATGCCATCGCGCGCGGGGATCTGAAGCCGGGCGGAACCATCGTGGAAGGCACCGCCGGCAACACCGGTATTGGTCTGGCTCTGGTCGGTGCGTCGATGGGGTTCAAAACGGTTATCGTTATCCCCGAGACCCAGTCGGAAGAAAAGAAGGATATGCTGCGTCTGGCGGGCGCACAGCTGGTTCAGGTGCCCGCAGCCCCGTATCGCAACCCCAATAATTTCGTGCACTATTCCCGCCGTCTGGCCGAGGAACTGGCGCAGACAGAACCCAATGGTGCAATCTGGGCCAACCAGTTCGACAATGTGGCGAATCGTCAGGCACATGTGGAAACCACGGGGCCCGAGATCTGGGAGCAGACAGACGGCAAGGTTGACGGGTTCGTCAGCGCGGTCGGTTCGGGTGGGACATTGGCAGGCGTGGCCCAGGTTTTGCAGCCCAAGGGCGTCAAGATCGGTCTTGCCGATCCCATGGGGGCTGGCCTGTATTCGTATTACACGACAGGCGAGATCGCGATGGAAGGTGGGTCGATCGCCGAAGGTATCGGGCAGGTGCGTATCACCAAAAACCTGGAAGGGTTCACGCCGGATTTTTCTTATCAGATCACCGATAACGAAGCGCTGCCCTACATCTTTGATCTTCTGCGTGAAGAAGGCCTGGTCATGGGCGGCTCGACCGCAATCAACATGGCAGGGGCGGTGCGCCTGGCCAAGGAAATGGGGCCGGGTCATACCATTGTGACCATCCTGTGCGATTATGGCACACGGTATCAATCCAAGCTGTTCAACCCCGAGTTCCTGCGTGAAAAAGAGCTTCCGGTTCCGGATTGGATGACCGAGGCACCGCGTAGCATTCCCGGCGTTTTCGAGGACGTGTGATGCTTGGACGGGTCCGCCTGTTTCTGACCCTGCTATTCCTGTGCTTTGTCGGCTTTTCGAATAGCGCTGTCGCGCAGCTGACGGATCGGCAAAGTGAATATTACCAAGGTTGGGTCAAAACCGCTAACCGGGCCGAAGCCGTTATCGAGGCGAACCGCGCCTCTGACGCTGCGCTAGAGAATTTGCGCTCGGAAATAAGTGGTTACAGGGAAGACTTCAATCGGGCTCGTGGGGCAAATACCGACCGCATTACGACGCTGGAAAGCCAGTTAAAAGCGTTGGGTCCCAAACCCGAAGGGGACACGACCGAGCCTGAAGACATAGCCAAACTTCGCACGCATCTTGAGGATCAGCTCAACAGTCTGCGTGTGCCGCGCATCATATCCGAAGAGGCGTATAGCCGTGCGAACGGGTTGATCAGCGAAATTGATCAGATCATTCGCGCGCGGCAGAAAAAAGAGTTCTTCGAACAGGGCCCGTCGCCGATCAACCCGGCGCATTGGGGACCGGCATGGGTGGATGTCAAAGAGGCCGTTCAAAGCCTGGCAAATGAAACGATCACGAACTTGCGTTCAGATGTCGTGCGCGAACAAATTCGCGCTCGTGGTCTCGCAATCTTCATACTTCTGATCATTTCAGCCGTGCTGCTGATTTTTGGAAAACGGTGGTCCGAACTTGGAGGCGACTACCTGAGGTTGCTCGGCGGGGCCGGGACGGGGGTCTGGTCGTTCGTAATCTCACTGCTGCGAATTCTGTTGCCATGGATCGGTGTGGTGGCCGTGGTCACGGCGATCAGCCTCACCGGCGTTCCGGGTCTGCGGGGCAGCCTTTTGCTTCAGAATGTTCCGTATTGGGCAGCGATCGTGTTTTTCTATGACTGGATTGGTCGCCAGGTGTACGTGATCGGCGCGTCGCAAGGGTTCAAACGTCTGTCCGCTGCGCGCATCACTGAACTGCGCGTGTATATTGACCTGCTCGCCCTGGTGCTGGTTCTGC
>NZ_JBXWSM010000011.1:0-85059 GCF_059613405.1 Ruegeria sp. BHSA118 | reverse complement strand
AACCTCAACCCGTGGCCGGCAGAAGCGCCCTGGTACGCAGAAACCCGGACCGAGTTCGTCAACAAGTTCAAGAGCGCCTAAGCGTTCCGAATCTTCGCCCTCCGCTTTTTGCGGGGGGCACCCATCTGCGCGCCGTCCCGGCGTGACGGACACTAATACTGTGTGGTGAGAACACGCACCTCAGGGAGAAACCAAAAATGAGTGCAGGGGTCGGAGTCGATCTGGAAAACCTGTGGATCCGTTTCGGTGACTTCGTCGCCGTGCGCGATGCAAACGTCAACATCAACGGGGGCGATTTCTTTTCGTTCCTCGGGCCATCGGGCTGCGGAAAAACAACCATTCTGAGGGCAGTATCCGGCTTTCTTGAACCAAGCGAAGGCAACGTCCTGATTGGTGGCAACAATATGCGCGGTATCGGGCCTAACAAGCGTCCAACCGCGCTGATCTTTCAGAACCTCGCATTGTTCCCGCTGATGAAGGTCTGG
This sequence comes from Ruegeria sp. BHSA118, assembly GCF_059613405.1. Classification (NCBI taxonomy): domain Bacteria; kingdom Pseudomonadati; phylum Pseudomonadota; class Alphaproteobacteria; order Rhodobacterales; family Roseobacteraceae; genus Ruegeria; species Ruegeria sp. BHSA118. The sequence goes on along the minus strand of NZ_JBXWSM010000011.1, from coordinate 84,574 downwards.
GAAAACATCACGTTTTCCATGGAAATCAAGGGGGCCAGTGCTGCCGAACGCCGCAGGCGCGCCGATGAGCTTCTGGACATGATTGCGTTACCGGGGCAGGGGGACAAACTGCCAAGTGAACTGTCAGGTGGTCAACGTCAGCGTGTTGCTATTGCCCGTGCTCTGTGCGCCGAACCGGACGTGCTGTTGCTGGATGAGCCCCTGTCGGCACTTGACCTGAAGCTGCGCCAGCACATGCGGACCGAGTTGCGTGAAATTCAGCAGCGTGTGGGCATTACCTTCATCTACATCACGCACGATCAGGGTGAAGCGCTGACCATGTCGGACAATATCGCCGTCATGCGCGCCGGTGTGATTGATCAAATCGCCGACGGGAAGACGATTTACAACGATCCCAACACGGCTTTTGCGGCTTCATTCGTTGGCGAAAACAATGTGTTCCGCGGTAAAATCAAGCAAGTGATGGGCAATGAAGCTTTGATCTCGACCAACCGTTCGGGGGATCTGGTGGCAAGGATTTCGACGGCCAATCAGGGCAAGATGAAAGAAGGTGATGACGCGATGATGTTCATCCGTCCCGAGGCCTTTGCAATTGCCCCTGATGGCGCAACGGGCGATCACTTCGTCACCGCCCGGGTCAATCATGAAGAGTTCGAAGGCAACGTCTTCAACATCTTCACCGAAGGCGAAGGCGGAAAGGAAATCAAGGTCTCGATCCCCAACCATGGGCAGTCCTTCGAGGACCACACTGGGCAGAACATCACGCTGGAATACGAGACGCATAATGCCGTCGTCGTTCCCGCGGGTGAGCTGGCTGCGGAATAAGGGGAACAGTTCATGCCCCAATTCTTGAAAGACTTCTTCAATCGCAACGGCACCGGTATGGGGTTGGGAATTTTGGGTCTGGTTCTGTTCTGGACCATCGGCCTTATCATCCTGCCGCAGCTGTCGATGCTGGATTTCTCGTTCCGTCCAAACCTGCCCCCACCAGAAATTGGCGGGCCGAAGGACGTCTATACGCTGGAGAACTACAAGTACCTGATATACGGCCCCGAAGGTGGCAGTCAGGATTACAACACGGTTGACTTGCGGGTGTTCTTCCGCACTCTCGTGGCGGCCGTTTGCGTCACGATTTTCAACCTGATCATCTGCTATCCGATCGCCTACTATCTGGGGCAGTCCGAAGGCAGCCATATCCGCATCTTTGCGATCATGCTGATCATCCCTTACTGGATCAACGAAATCCTGCGCGCCTTTGCGTTGCGCATTATCTTCGGTGAAACCGGTGTTCTGAACACGCTGTTCGTGGGATTGGGAGTCTGGGATACGCCGTTCGACTTCATCCGGAACGATATCGCGCTCTATGCCGGGTTGGGCTATGCCTATATTCTGCTGATGATCTTCCCAATGTATAACGTCATAGAAAGCTTGGACAAAAATCAGATCGAAGCAGCGCGCGACCTTGGCGCGCCATGGTGGCGGATACACTGGCGTGTGGTCATTCCTTATGCCAAACCAGGGATCAGTTCGGGCTGTACGATGGTGTTCATGCTGTCTGCGGGCGCGCTGGCGGCACCGCAAATCCTGGGTGGGCCGTCGTCGCTGTGGTTCACACAGCTGATCTATCAGCAGTTCAACGATAACAACGACTGGCCGCAAGGGGCTGCTTATGCGATCGTCCTGCTCGTGACCTGTATCCTGTTCGTGCTGGCCATGATGCGCCTGTTCAAAGTGAACATGGGGGATATCGGGAAATGAACAATTCCTTTCTCCGCATAAGCATCTGGGTCTATCTGGCGATCTTCTTCCTGTATCTGCTGGGCCCGCTGGTGATCATGTCGATCACCGCGTTCAACTCGTCCGGCTTCCCACGGATGAGCCCGTGGGAATGCCTGACCTTCCAGTGGTTTGGTGAGTTGTTTCAGGATCAGCGAATCCTGAACGGTATCAAGAACTCACTGATAATCGGGATCGGCACGGTCATCCTGTCAGTGGCCATGGGTCTGGCGGGTGCACTGATGCTGACCCAGATCTGGCCAAAGCTGCGGGCGACTTACTATACGATCATTATCGCTCCGATCCTGATCCCGGGTGTTGTTCTGGGCATCTCGACGCTGGTGTTCTGGGATCGTATCAACCGGATGCTGGGACTGGGAGCGGACAGCTTCCTGTCGAATGGCATTTTTCTGACGGTGATCGGCCAATCAACCTTTATCGCAAGCTACTGCATGCTGGTGTTGGTGGCGCGGTTGCAGCGTTATGATGTCGCCCTAACCGAGGCAGCACTGGACCTTGGGGCCAGCCACGCCCAGGCCTTCCGCAAGATCCTGTTGCCGTTCATGCGCCCGGCGATTGCATCGGCAGCGGTGTTGGCGTTCCTCGCATCGTTCGAAAACTACAACACCACCACCTTTACCTTCGGTGAATACCCGACGTTGACGATCGAACTGGCCCAAAAGGTCCGGTATGGCATCACACCCGCGATCTCGGCGCTGGCCTTCATCATCGTGGCGCTGACGGTGTTCTTCGCTCTGCTGAACGAAGCCAAACTGAAGCGTCAGGAACTGGTGGCCGCGGCGCGTAAAAACGCAACGGTTGAGGAACTGGCCGGCAAGATCAAACTGCCCAGCTTCTTTTCCGGCAACATGGCAGCGGTTCTGTTGGTTGTATTTGCCGTCGCAACGATCACAGTTGTCGGCACTGCGGCCACCTACAATCCGGCGCAGTGTATAGCCGATATTCGCGAGCAGAAGCAGCTGGAGGCGGAACAGCGAATTCAGGAGTTGCGTAAACAGCGTGAAGAACGCCGCAAGCAACGCGAAGCTGAAGAAGCGGAACAGGGCGGTGCGCAATCCACCCCGAAACCGACGAACAACAGCGGCTTCGGCAATGTTTTCGCTCCGAACTCTTTAGGGGGAGAGGAAAGCGAAGGCGCAGATGGTGGGCCTGAATCCGAAAACGCTCCGTCCAACAACAGTGGTTTCGGTGGGGTGTTTGACCCCAATAGCCTGCAAAACGACGAATAGCGGCGCAGGTTCGTAACCTCGGCATCCGCCCGGACTGACCTCAGGTCTGTTCGGGCGGATTGCGTTTCAAGATTTTGACGTTACAGCCTTCGACGGTGAGCCCGTTCCAATCCACCGGTTCTGCGTTGTAGTTGATCAGGAAGTCATGATTGGCCGTCTCGCGCAGTCGCAGGCCTTGCGGCATCGTGCGCAATGTCAAATCGGCTTCTTCCGCCGCCATGGCTATCACGCGGTCCCAAAGGTCTGCATCCGGGAAGCCAGCCAAGTACCAAATTCCGTCCCCTGCCTTGAGAGCAGATGTTCCATCCTCAAAACTCAGCAGGTCTTTGGCCGTTCCTGACAATCGGTCGATCCAATGCCGCGCCGCGCCGCCACCCTGGACCGTGCGTTCAACCGTGGGCGGTAGAGTTTCGACCAAATCAACATCGCAATCCATCCTGCTCAGACCGGGTCTGCCCTTTTCAGGAATTTGAAAATCACGGGTGATCGCGCCACTGCGCGGCCCGAGAATGGCAAGATCGCATCTCTCTGCCAGACGTTGTTCCAAATCAGGATCCATTGTGGCCAAACCAGGCGCAAGGATCACCGAGTAGCCGGCGGGAATGTCCTCGGCCGAAACAAAATCTACCGACAGACCGGCCCGTCGAAGCGCGCGATATGCCGAAAATACCAATCGGAAATAGTCAAATCCCGCGCCTTGTGGTTGTGTTGACCACGCCCAGTCCGAGGCGTAATCGAACAAAATGGCCACTTTGGCCTGTATCTGTTGCACCGCACCCAACGTGTTCAGGTCATCTGCGGTCTGGCGGGCCTCTGCCAGTGCAGCAGCAGGGTGATTGTTCGATGTCAGCATGCCGGCATGCATTTGCTCTTGCGCAAACGGGGCTTGCCGCCATCGGAAATAACTCACCACCTCGGCACCATGAGCCACGGCTTCCAATGACCAAAGCCGCACCATTCCGGGCAGCGGCGCCGGATTATACGGTGCCCAATTCACCGGGCCGGGTTGTTGTTCCATCACCCACCAACGGCCGCGCCCGACTGCCCGGTAGAGATCATGGTGAAACGCCTGCATGTCCGGATCGCCCTGTTGCAGATAGGCGGTCTTGTGCGCGTCGTCGGCTTCCAGCCGGTCCGATAGAAAACCGATCGGATAACTGTCCCAGGTGGCGATATCCAGATCCGCGCCAACCTTGAAATGGTCGAAGTCCAGAATACGGCCCATGTAATTGTGCAAAAGCGGCGCATCGGTCAACGGGCGCAGCGTATCCACCTGTGCTTTGTTGAAGGCCGCGACCTGATCCGAACTGAAGCGCCGGAATGCCAGTACATGAGCCGGGTTCGGCTCGGTCACGGTTTGATTGGGCAGGTCGATTTCGCTGAAGTTGCGATATTCCATCGACCAGAACACATTGCCCCACGCCTGGTTCAGCGTTTCAATTGTTCCGTACCGTTCGGCCAGCCATTGGCGAAAAGCCTGTTGGGCAGCTGCGCTGTAGCTGAGAGTAGTGTCGTGACACCCATATTCATTGTCAATCTGCCACACGACCACATGCGGGTTCCTACCGTACCGTTCACCCAATATGCGTGCGATGCGGGTAGATTCGTCGATATAGCCTTGATGGCTAAAGCAGTAATGCCGCCGGGATCCGAACTTGCGCGGGTTGCCGTTTTCATCAGCGGCCAGCATGTCCGGGTGTTTGTCCAGCATCCAGCGCGGCGGCGTTGCTGATGGCGTGCCCAGCACGACCTTCAACCCGGCTGCACCGAGTGTCTCAAGGGCGCGATCCAGCCATTCGAATTGAAAAACGCCGGATTGCGGCTCGATGCGGCTCCACGCGAACTCGCCAATGCGCACCCATGTCAGGCCTGTTTCGACCATTTGCGCGGCATCGTCTGCCCACATCGCCTCTGGCCAATGTTCAGGATAATAACAAACGCCCAGTTCCGGCTTCATAAGATGACCTTGTGTTCTGCCTGACCCTGACCTGCATTTCGCGCGGCAAAGGTCATGCCGTTGGTCGGTTGGCTTTCTATTGCTTCTGCGCTCAATCCCTGACGGGCCGTTGTGCAGAAAAGCGTATTCAGTTCATCGCCCCCGAAAGCGGGGCATGACGTATGAGATGCGTCAAATGCAACGGCCTTCAGAAATGTGCCGTCGGCCGCGTATGTCGCAACCCGGCCGGCACCCCATTGAGCAATCCAGATATTCCCTTGGGCATCAATGACCGCACCGTCCGGGTTCAGACCTTCTTTGCGCAAATCCAGAAAAACTGTGCTGTCGCCTTCTGGCCACCCGGTTTCGGTGTTCAGACGCCAGCGTCTGACTTGTTTCGTTGCGGTGTCGCAGAAATAGGCCACCGAACGATCGGGGGCAAAACAGATCGCGTTGGAAATTGTTACTTCCGGAACCATTCGTCTCAACTCACCTTTCCAGAAGCGATAGATCGATCCTGCCCCGGGTTCCGCCTGCTTGCCCATTGTTCCGATCCAAAACCCGCCCCAGGGATCGGCGCGGCCATCGTTTGAACGGGTGACGGGGTTGTCCGCTTCCAGAGGCGTGATCAATTTCCGCTTTCCGGATTGCAAATCGAAACGCCACAGCCCCGTTTCCGACGCTACAAGAAGCATATCGCGGTCCACCCAGCCCGCGGCCGAGACATGTTCATCGAAGCACCAGCTTTTTGGCGCGCCCCGCTCGCGGGTCATCAGACGTTTGCCGATGATATCGAACCAGAAAAGCTGACGCCTTTCAGGATGCCACAACGGGCCTTCGCCCAATTCGCAGGGGCGGTCGTCAAAGATGGTGCTCATCCGGCGACCTCGTCATAGGCCGTTACGATATGCCGGGCGCGCTCGGTGATTTCGGCGACATCCATTCCGGGTTTGTAAAGTGCAGATCCTATCCCAAAGCCATCTGCGCCCGCTTTGATCCATTGCCCGAAATTATCGGGTCCGGCTCCGCCAACGGCAAAAACAAGCGAGCCTTTGGGCAAAACCGGGCGTAGCGCGGCCAAACCCGCCGGACCAGCCATCACCCCCGGGAACAGCTTCAACCCGGTGGCACCGGCCTTGAGGGCCGCAAAAGCTTCGGTTGGGGTGTAAACCCCCGGCCAGCTTTGCAGACCCAACGCGACTGAACGCTTGATGACCTCGGGCTCATAGTTGGGCGATACGACCAACTTGCCTCCGGCGGCCGACACAGCGTCCACCTGATCGACTGTCAAAACAGTGCCCGCGCCGATCAGGGCCTGATTTCCAAACGCATCAACCAAAGTGCCGATACTGTCCAGCGGATCCGGAGAATTGAGCGGCACTTCGATCCGGTCGATGCCGGCATCGATAATGGCGCGGCCAACGGCTTTGGCTTCGTGTGGTTGCAAGCCACGCAATATGGCGATGATGGGACGGCTCATGCGGTTTGCCTTGTCATGTTTCGAGCCAGCGCAAGCCCGGCCAGAGTTGCCTTGGTGGCGTTCGCGGTTTCCACGAATGCGCCTTGCCGTTGCAGGGCTGTTGCATATGTCTGCGACACGCCTTCTGCTCCGATAACGGCCAGTTGCTGCCCCAGCCAATAGGGCCGTGTTGCGGCCAGTTCGGCCCCGATCAACAATCCTGAAAGGCGCGCGCGTGCGGTGGCTTTGGCCAGACCTTGCAGCAAGTCCGCCGCTCGCAGGTTAAAAAGACGCGCAGCCAATTGTTCGGGCTTTGACAACGTATCCGCAACCGCCTCGGCGAAGGCGTCTTCGTCCCAGCCCGGCCCTACAGAGTGCCGCAGCACGGACTGACCACATAGCAGGTCGAACAACTCACCCGTCATGAAGGTACGAAAGCTTACAACCTCGCCAGCGCTTACCTGAACCCATTTCGTGTGGGTTCCGGGCAGGCAGATGACGCCGTCCCAATTCTGGCGCGCGCCCAGAAATCCGGCAATCTGAGTTTCCTCACCCCGCATCACATCCGGCGGGGTTGTCTGCTTCAGGCCGGGTATGACAAAGGCCCGGATGCGCGGGTCTGATCCGGGAACGCGGATCGGGACACCCGGCAAGGGGTCCGACGGCACGGTCGAATAAGGGGCTTCCACCCAGCCCTGTCGTGCGCCGACCATTCCGCAAGCGACCACATCCACCGGCGTGCCGGGCAACCAGTTTTCGATCAAGTCCAGCAGGGCGGCTTGGAACCCGTCAGGTCCGACATGCGCCATGCCCTTATCGGATTGCGCATGGTCCAGCGCAGTCGAACCCTGCATGGCCCAGGCCCGTAAATGAGATGTTCCCCAGTCGACGGCGATCCATTCAGTATTCATAACATCATCCCGAAACCACGACGCCGCCATCAACAGCCATACATTGCCCGGTCATCGCATGGCTGGCCCTGGACGCCAGAAAAAGTGTTGGTGCTACCATATCCTCGGGCTTCAGGTGCTCTTTCAGACATTGCCGGTCCAAATGCGCCGCCAGATCCTCGGGCGTGGCCCATTTATCCAACTGTTTTTGCGTCAGAACCCAGCCGGGGGCCAGAGCGTTTACCCGGATTTTCCTGGGCCCCAGTTCTCGTGCCAATGACCGTGTCATCCCCGTAATCCCGGCATTCGAGGTCGTATAGATCGGATAGCCAGCATTGCCCATCATGTAACTGATCGAGCTGAAATTGATGATTGCCCCGCCATCTTTCATTTGCCGGGCGGCTTCCTGACACGCGAAATAATAGGCTTTCAGGTTCACCTCGATCATCCAGTCCCAGAATTCCGTCGTGGTTTCCTCAAGCGTATGACGTTGGTCGTTGGCTGCATTGTTTACCAAGACGTTCAAAGGGCCATGAGCCCCGGCAGCTTTGGCCATCGTCGCGTGCAGCAGTTCGGTATCCGTCATGTCGCCTTGCAGGAACAGCGGCGCGCGGCCGTGCTTGTCGCGCATCTCATCGACAAACCCGCTGGCATCCGACCGACCAATGAAGGCCACATTGGCCCCCTGTGCCATGAATCCATCTGTCAGCGCCGCACCAACGCCCGAACCGCCACCGGTGATATAGACGGAGGCCCCGTTCAGATCGTGGAATGTAGCTGGTTGGGTCATCAGTGGCTCTCTCTGGTCACGAGGCGGGCGTCTTTGCCAACAAGGAAATCCAGATCCGCCCCCTGATCTGCTTGCAATACGTGGTCAATGTAAAGTTTTGCATAGCCGCGAGTGTAGTGCGGATCATCCGGTTGCCACGCGGCGCGACGGGCGTCCAGTTCGTTTTCGTCCACAAGCAGTTCCAGTTCGCCGCTGCTGGCTGAAACACGGATGCGGTCTCCGGTTCTGACCAGAGCCAGCGTGCCACCTGCCTGTGCCTCGGGGCTGACATGCAAAATGACGGTGCCATATGCCGTTCCCGACATGCGGGCATCCGAGATCCGGATCATGTCCCGCACACCCTCTTTCACCAATTTCGCCGGAATCGGCATGTTGCCGACCTCGGGCATGCCCGGATACCCCTTGGGGCCACACCCTTTGAGCACCAGAATGCTCTTGGCCGTGACTGGCAGGTCTTCACGGTCGATATTGGCCTTCAGGTCTTCGATGTTGTCGAACACGAAAGCCTCGCCCTCGGTTTCAAGAAGCGCGTCAGTGGCCGCCGAAGGCTTGACGATTGCCCCATTCGGCGCAAGGTTGCCGCGCAGGACTCGCAGGCCCGCAGCGGGCTTTACAGGATCATCGAAGGGACGGATGACGTCCGAGTTGAAACACTCGGCCCCTTCGTAATGTGCTGAGATATCCTTGTTCAGAACCGTCTTTGCCGGGCGCAGGAACGGTTTGAGTTCGTGCAACACGACCGGCACACCGCCTGCGTAGCAGAAGTCTTCCATCAGGTATTTGCCCGACGGCATGCAGTTGACCAGCAGCGGGATTTCGGATCCGATTTCAAAGTCCTTCAGTGTCAAGTCAACCCCGACACGTCCCGCCAGCGCCAGCAGGTGAACCACCGCATTGGTCGAGCCTCCTACGGCCGCATTGGCGAGGATGGCGTTCTCAAACGCCTCTTTGGTCAGGATGTCCGAGGGTTTGAGGTCTTCGTCCACCATCTCGACGATGCGCCGGCCGGTCATGTGCGCCAGCGCCATGCGGCGGGCGTCGACCGCCGGAAGCGCGGCGTTGGTGGGCAGGCTCATGCCCATCGCTTCGACCAGCGACGCCATGGTGGACGCGGTGCCCATGGTCATGCAAACACCAGCGCTGCGCGACATGCCGGATTCAGCGTTCATGAAATCCTGCAAGGTCATTTCGCCGGCCCGAACGGCCTCGGAAAACTTCCAGACATCGGTGCCGGATCCGATATCCTGCCCGCGGTATTTACCGTTCAGCATCGGGCCTGAACTGACGACGATCGAAGGCAGATCGACTGAAGCGGCCCCCATCAGTTGCCCCGGCGTGGTCTTATCGCAGCCGCCCAGCAAAACGACTCCGTCAATACCATAGGCGCGGATCGATTCTTCGACATCCATGGCCAGCAGGTTGCGGAACAGCATCGCGGTGGGTTTCATCTGGGTTTCGCCCAGCGACATGACGGGGAATTCGACCGGAAAGCCGCCCGCCTCCCACACGCCGCGTTTTACGCCCTCGGCCAGGTCGCGCAGGCCCGAGTTGCAGGGGGTCAGTTCCGACCAGGTGTTACAGATGCCAATTATGGGTCGTCCGTCAAAAGCGTGGTCGGGAAAGCCCTGGTTTTTCATCCACGACCGGTGGATGAAGCCATCCTTGTCGAGTTTTCCATACCAATGCTGTGAGCGGCGTTTTGTCATGTCTGGCTTTGTTTTTCTTGGCTGAAGTTGGATCTGAGTATTTGTGAAAAGATGAAGATCAGGCGGCGCGGGCCGGGCGGCACCAGTCGGGCAGCCAATCGTTATGGGCTGTCAGCAGATCAGTGACAAGGTTGCGGATCTGGCGCAGGTCCAGTTCGGCGGCGGTGTGCGGATCCATCATCGCGGCGTGATAGATATTTTCGGGGTTCTTTTCTGTCAGGGCCCGAACAGTCAGTTCCTGCACGTTAATCTGCGTGCGCATCAGGGCAATCAACTGCGGCGGAATGTCGGTCACGACAGAAGGCTGCACGCCGTTGCTGTCGACCAGGCAGGGGGTTTCGACCGCTGCGCCTAGGGGAAGTTGCGGGATCTGGCCGGTATTGGGCAGGCTGCCATAGACCATGTAGGGCGTGTTCGTTGCGATCGCGTTCATCAGGTCGGCGGCGAATTCGTGGCTGCGCGTGACATCGATATTGCGCCCGTCGGTCAGGGTCTTGGCCTGTTTCTTCCACATCTCGACCTGCTCGACGCAGCGGGCGGGGTATTCGTCCAGCGGGATCGAGAATTCCTCGATCAGGTCCTGCCGCCCGTCCTTGATGAACCACGGCACGTATTCGGCCAGGTGTTCCGAGCTTTCTGTGCAGAAATAGCCCAGGTGATCCATCACCTCGTACCGCACCTTGTTGGGGCAGCGCGGCATCAGCAGCGGCGCCTTGGGGAATTTCCCCGCATGATAGCCCTGGCGCAGTGTCGGATACAGGTCGCGGCCCTGATGTTCCAGTTTCAGAAAGAATGCGACATGATTGACGCCCGCGACTTTGTAGCGGAACTCATCCTTTGGCAGATCCAGATCGTGGGCCAGTTCCTCGACCGTATTTTGAACTGAGTGGCAAAGGCCCACATGTTTCAGGGAAGGGAAGCGTTCGGCCAATGCCCAGGTGTTGATGGCCATCGGATTTACGTATTGCAGCAATGTCGCGTTCGGACAAAGTTGCATCATGTCCCCAGCGACATCCCAAAGCACCGGAACCGTGCGCAGGCCTCGCATGATTCCTCCGACGCCCAGCGTGTCAGCGATGGTTTGACGCAAGCCATACTGCTTGGGGATCTCGAAATCGGTGATTGTGCAGGGCTTGTATCCCCCCACCTGAAAGGCGGTGATGACGAAATCGGCCCCGTCCAGCGCCGCGCGGCGGTCGGTATGGGTCGAGACGGTCGCCCCGGCCCCGACCGAGCGGATCATGGAGCGCGCAACAGCTTCGCTTTCCGCAAGGCGCTCGGGATCGATATCCATAAGCGCAAAGTGACTGTCGGCCAGCGCAGGGGTCAACAGAGAATCCCCAACGATGTTCTGCATGAAAATTGTGGACCCGGCACCGACAAAGGTAATTTTGGTCATTTCACAGCTCCGAGGGTTAAACCCGCAATGAAGTGTTTCTGCATCAGGAAGAACATGGCCACCGGTGGCAGAGCCGCCACGATGGAGCCCGCGCTCATCAATTGATAAGCGGCGCGGAATTGGGCATTGAAACTGGTGATGCCGGCAGTTACAGGCTGGCTTTCCGCGCCTTGTGTCAGGACAACGGCCCAGAAATAGTCGTTCCAGATGAAGGTGAAGATCAGAACGCTGAGCGCAGCGATCGCGGGCTTCATCAGGGGCAGGACCACGTACCAGAAGATGCGCCATTCGCTTATGCCCTCGACCCGGGCGGCCTCGATCAGTTCAAAGGGCAGGGCGCGGATGAAGTTGCGCATGAACAGGGTGCAGAACCCGGTCTGAAATGCGATGTGGAACAGGACCAGCCCGGTCTTGGTGTTGTAGAGCCCAAGTTGCAGGGTCAGGTCGCGCACCGGCACCATCAGGATCTGGAAGGGCACGAAGTTCCCGGCCACGAACATGAAAAAGATCCAGAGGTTCGACTTGAACTTGTAGATGCCAAGCGCGAAGCCGGTCATGCAGCTGAGGGCCACCGCTCCGATCACGGTAGGGACGGTGATCATGAATGAATTCAGCAGGTATCGCGGCATGTCCGAATTAAAGAACACCTGCCCATAGTTGAAGGCGCCCTCAAAGCTGGTCGGCATCCCCCAGTAATTCGCGTTGGTGAAGTCAGCAGCGGGTTTTACCGAGAAAAGAGCAACCGCCAGTAGAGGACCCAGCCACAACAGAAGGGCCACTGGAAGCATGGCTTGATACGTGATCTGTGCCGCGCGGGGTTGTTTTTCGATGGGTTTGGGAAACATCTCAGCGCCCCTTCTCTTCACGGTACATCGACCACAGGAAGTAGGCGATGAAGCACAACATGATTAGGAAAAGGATCACGGCGATGGCCGCGCCATAACCCATGCGGAAGCCATATTCGGACAGGGCGACCTCGAACATGTAATAGGCCAGCACGCGGGAGGATCCGAAGGGCCCGCCTTGTGTCATGATCGAGATCAGGTCGAAAGACCGCAATGCGCCGATGATGGTCACGACAAACGCGATAAAGGTTGCGGGCCGCAACTGTGGAATGATGATGTGCCAAAGCATCTTCCAACCCTTGGCCCCGTCCAAGCGTCCAGCCTCGATCTGTTCCGGGTCCACAGCGTTCAGGCCGGTGAGGTACAGGATCATACAATAGGCGGTCTGTGGCCAGAGGCCGGCGAAGATGATGCCGTAGGTCACAAAACGCTCATCGCCAAGCACGTTCAGCGGGCCAAGGCCGAAAAGGCCGAGAAATTCATTCAGCAACCCGAAGGTCGGATCGTAGAACCAGGTGAACACCAGCCCCACCACGACCTGAGAGATCACGAAAGGAAAGAAAAACAGGGACTTATAAAGGCGAATGCCCCAAACCGTCTGATTCAGGAAAAGGGCGATGAACAAACCCGCAGGAATCGCTGCCAGGTACAGGATCAGCCAGATCAGATTGTTCTTCATCGAGATGTAGAAAGCATCCCGGTCTACCCATTCCCAATAGAGGTCTTCGTAGTTGCGAAAGCCGACGTATTCCGCAGCGCCCAGGCCGTCCCACTCGTAAAGTGACAGATTGAAGGACTGGAATACTGGGATAATCACATAGACCAAAAAGAACAGCATCCCGGGGGCCAGAAACAGCCAGGGTGCGATGCGTTGTTGGTTGCGATGGAACCAGCTTTCCTGTTCCGAGGCGTCGGCTGCAACTGTCATGGGAAACTCGGGTCTGTTGGAGCAAGGCGGGTCGGAACCCGCCCTGCGATTCAAGGGAGCGTGGGTCGGGCTTTAGCCCGACCCTTGCCTGGTCAGTTATCGTAAATGCGCGCGCGCGCGCGTTCGAGTTTGGCCAGTATCCGGTCCATGTTGTCGGGTTTGACCATGAATTCCTGGAAACCTTCCATGGACACTTTGGCCATTTCCGCAGGTGCGTCGCGGTCCCAGAATTGGGCCACCCCACCGGGGCTGTTGGACGAAAGCATTTCAAAACCCTGTTGCAGGAACTTGTCGTCACCCACGGCGGATTGCGCGTTGACCGGCAATTGACCAAGATTCGCGCCGTTGTTGATTTCGGTCTGTTCGTCAGCAGAGACCACAAAACGCAGGAATTCGCGCGCAGCTTCCTTGTTCGAAGCATTTGCCGGGATGTGGAACGTGTCGGTCGGGGCGTCTTCGGCCAGCTCAACATCGGGATTGATCGCGACGAACTGGTAGAAATCCAGCTGGTCATCTGTCAGGCCGGCATCGCGCAACGGTGCCACTGCGAAGTTGCCCATCAGATAGGCCGCCGCCTCACCATTGACCATGAAGGGCAGGGCTTCCTGCCAACTGTATGTCTGGTGATTGTCGATGAAGGCGCCCATGTCGATCAACTGTTTCCAGTTGGCGAAGGTCTGCTTGACCCGGTCGTCTTCCCAGCTGACTTCGCCATTGGCCAATTGCTGATGAAAATCAAAGCCGTTTGTGCGCATGTTCAAGTAGTCAAACCAGCCACCAGCGGTCCAAAGGAACTTGGTGCCGATCGTGTAGCAAGCCCGACCCGAGTCGACGATCTTCTGGCAGTTTGCCAGTTCCTCTTCCCATGTGGTCGGCTCGCTCAGGCCAAGCTCGTCAAAGATGTCTTTGCGATAGTAGACACCCCACTGATAGTAGGTATAGGGCACGCCCCATTGCTTGCCGTCGATTGTCAACGCGCCCTTGGTCGAAGAGAGGTTGTCGGCGATCTCGGGCTCGGCCCACAAATCTGAAACATCCTCGAACAGACCCGCCTCGACATATGGTTTCATACGATTGGCCGCGTACCACGTGGCCACGTCCGGGGTGTCGGCCGTCAGGAAATTCCGGATCTGCGTTTTATAGGCTTCGCGGTCGATGACGGTTGTTTCGATTTCCAACCCCGGATGCTGTGCCCCGAACCGCTCGATCATCGCTTCCATCGTCGCGCGTGGCGCCGGGTTCGATGTGTCCAGAAAGATTCGCAGCTCTCCGGTGAGTTCCGCTGCGGCCGGTGCCGCCAACGCGACACCAAGCGCCAGCGCAGCCGTCGTGCGCTTGAAAGTTGAATACATGGTTTCCTCCCTGTTACTCTCACACAAAGTTCCAAATAGTGAAACCTTGTTTTATATATTGAAAACTACACATCGACTCGGTTACTGTTGTCAAGACCCTCGTGAGGATGGCGAGGGATAATCGGAGGAGAATGATGGCCCGTGTCAGGTGACGGAACTATAGGCAAAGCATGTGATGTGCTGGATCACGTGGCATCGTTCGAGCGCCCCGTTCGATTCGCTGAACTTTTGGAAAGCAGCGATTTTCCAAAGGCAACCCTGTATCGATTTCTGCAATCTCTGACCAACCAGGGAATGCTGTCATATGACCGCGACAGGCAGACCTATGCGCCCGGGATGCGGCTGGTTCGGTTGGCCCATGCGGCATGGACGCAAAGCTCATTGGCCCCGATAGCGCGGCCTTTTCTGGATGCCCTCAGCCAAGAAACCGGTGAGACCGTGCATCTGGCGCAGCTTGATTCCAGTCAGGTTCTTTACGTCGACAAACGCAACGCCGCACAACCAATCGAGATGTACTCTCAGGCTGGAAAAGTCGGCCCGGCCTATTGCACGGGGGTCGGCAAGGCGATGCTGGCATTCTTGGACGAAGATGCGTTGAGCAGGGCGGTGTCGCAACAAAGCTATCACCGCTTCACCGACAAAACGCTGACATCCGAAAAGATGTTGCGGGCTGATCTTGACAGAATTCGCAGCCGGGGATTTGCCATCGATGATGAAGAGCACGAGCCGGGCATCATTTGCATCGCCTGCCCAGTTCTGACGTCGAACGGTCGGATGCTTGGCGCGATATCGATAACCGGGTCCACCGAACGAATGGATTTCGATCAACTCGAAGCCTGGGTGCCGCGCTTGCGGCGTGTGGCCGAACAAATTGGAACCGAGGCACAAGCCTGGCGGTTTCCCGAAACAGGCCAAAGTTCCAAAAACGACAGGATGCTGATGACATGACAGGTGTAACTCTGAATCGGGCAATCAAACGGTACGGTCAGACTCAGGTCATTCATGGGATCGATCTGCAAATCGAAGATGGCGAGTTCTGCGTTTTTGTTGGGCCTTCAGGGTGCGGAAAATCCACGTTGTTGCGGATGATTGCAGGGCTGGAAGAAACCTCAGAAGGTGAGATTCACATTGGATCGCGCGAGGTGACACATATGGATCCAGCCAAGCGCGGCGTGGCGATGGTGTTTCAGACTTATGCGCTTTACCCGCACATGTCAGTGGCGGAAAACATGGGATTTGGCCTGCGCATGAACGGTGTCCCAAAAGCCGAGATCGACCAGAAGGTGCAGGAGGCTTCGAGCATTCTGAAGCTTGATCCCTATCTCAAGCGCAAACCCAAGGCCCTGTCCGGGGGGCAACGGCAAAGGGTTGCGATCGGGCGGGCCATTGTACGCGGGCCCGAGGTTTTTCTGTTCGACGAACCCCTGTCCAACCTGGACGCCGAATTGCGTGTCGAGATGCGCGTCGAAATCGCGCGTCTGCATCAGGAAATCGGTGCAACCATGATCTATGTGACCCATGATCAGGTCGAAGCCATGACGATGGCCGACAAGATTGTGGTGCTGCGTGATGGCCGGATCGAACAGGTCGGCGCCCCGATGGATCTGTACCGTGATCCCGACAACCGTTTTGTTGCTGGTTTCATCGGTTCGCCCGCGATGAACTTTCTTGATTGCGATTATGCCGACGGTCACGTCACCCATCCCGCTTTGGGCCAGCCATTGCCGGTTTCGGCAACTGTTCCTGCCGGAACGGACAAGGTGACGTTGGGGATGCGCCCTGAACATATTCACATCGACCGGTCTGCGGACACCTGCACTGTGGACCTGACCGAAGCGCTTGGGGGTGTTTCCTACTCGTATTTGCTGACGCCAAATGGTGACAAACTGATTGTGGAAGAGCGGGATGACCAGCGCAGCAGAACCGGCGACCGTATTGGCATATCCATTCAACCTGTCCGTGCCATGGTATTTGATCCCGAGACAGGGCAGAGATTTCGGTAATCTTCGCCTCAACCCGAAGAACTTCGTGGGATCAGCCGTGCAGCTTCATGGAAAACATGTGGCGTGACCAGAAGGGAAACGCCAAAGACAGGCGGGGAACGTTGAGCTGATAACATCAAAGGCTATCCACGCCCGGCCCGTGGCAAAACGCGCGGGCACAGATGATTGATTCCCAGCGCAACGTGATTTAAGGGAGGCCCTGTCAAAACAGAGTCACCCAGGGGCGGTATCGTGATCGCGCCCCTACCGCGCCACGCTGAAGTGGCTTCAACTCTTGGATCGCACGCCCCGAAAGGCTTAAAAAGGTAAAAGAATATGGCAGATAAATCGAACTTCGACATATTGTATACCATTGTAGACGAAGCGCCCGAACTGGCCAGCGCCTCGTTCCTGCCCATCATTCGCAAGTTCGCTTCGGCTGCTGGCGTCAGCGTGGGCACCAAGGACATTTCACTGGCCGGGCGCATTCTGGCAGCCTTCCCCGAAAACCTGACGGATGAGCAGCGTGTCTCGGACGATCTGGCGGCATTGGGTGAACTGGTAAAAACCCCGGACGCCAATGTGATCAAGCTGCCGAACATCTCGGCATCTGTTCCGCAACTGGTGGCCGCCATCGAAGAGTTGCAGTCGCAAGGCTATGATATCCCGGCCTATCCCGAAGAACCTTCGACCGACGTAGAAAAGGCGATCCGTGCGCGTTATGATGCCATCAAAGGATCGGCCGTGAACCCGGTTCTGCGTGAAGGTAACAGTGACCGCCGCGCGGCACGGGCTGTCAAAAACTATGCCCGCAACAACCCGCATTCCATGGGCGAATGGACCTCGGACAGCAAAACCAAAGTCACGTCCATGTCGGGCAACGATTTTTACGCCAACGAGAAGTCGGGCACCATCACCGCTGCCCAGGCAGGCGATGCAAGGATCGAGTTTGTCGGCAAAGACGGCAGTGTGACTGTCCTGAAGGACGCGTGGCCGCTGGAAGAAGGCACCGTGGCTGATGCGACCTTCATGTCGGTCAAAGCACTGTCATCCTTCCTTGCAGAGGCCATCGAGGACACCAAGAAAGACGGCACGATGTTCTCGTTGCACCTGAAAGCCACGATGATGAAGGTCTCGGACCCGATCATCTTTGGCTATGCGGTCAAGGCCTGGTTGGCGCCGGTTTTCGAAAAATTCGCTGCGGGTCTGGATGCGCTGGGTGTGAATCCGAACTCGGGTCTTGGCGATTTGCTTGAGCGGGTTCAAAACAATGCCGAGATCGTCGCCGCAATAAACGCGATCAAGGCTGATCGTCCATCCATGTATATGGTGGATAGTGACAAGGGCATCACTAACCTGCATGTTCCTTCCGACGTGATCATTGATGCTTCGATGCCAGCGGTGATCCGCGCGGGCGGCAAGGGTTGGGATGAGACCGGTGCCAAGGGTGATACAAATTGCGTCATCCCCGACCGGTGCTATGCAACTGTTTATGATGAAAGCATCAAGTTCTTCAAAGCCAACGGTGCATTGAATCCGGCCACTGCCGGTGCGGTCGCAAACGTTGGTCTTATGGCGCAGAAAGCCGAAGAATACGGCAGCCACCCGACCACCTTCGAGGCACCCGCCGACGGTACGATCCGCATCGTTCTGGCCAATGGCGAGACCCTGCATTCGCACAAGGTCGAAAAGGGCGACATCTGGCGGGCCTGCACCGTCAAGAAGGCGCCGATCGAGAACTGGATCCAGTTGGCGATGGACCGTCAGCGCCTGACCGGATCCGAGGCGATCTTTTGGCTGGACGCGAACCGCGCCCATGACGCAGAACTGATCAAATACATCGAACCGGCACTCGAGGCTGCGGGCGTGGCCGACAAGTTCCAGATCATGGCCCCGCGCGAGGCAACACGCCAGTCGCTGGAAACCATCACCGCCGGAAAGGACAGCATCGCCATCACCGGCAACGTGCTGCGTGACTATCTGACCGACCTGTTCCCGATCCTCGAACTGGGCACCTCGGCCAAGATGCTGTCGATCGTCAAGCTGATGAATGGCGGCGGCCTGTTCGAAACCGGGGCAGGGGGCTCGGCACCGAAACACGTGCAGCAACTGGTCGAGGAAAATCACCTGCGCTGGGATTCGATGGGTGAATTCTGCGCGCTTGGGGAATCCCTGAACTTCCTGGCCGACGCCAAAGGAAACGCGAAGGCAGGTGTTCTTGGCGCAGCGGCAGAGGCTGCAACTCAGGGCATTCTGGACAACAACCGGTCGCCAAGTCGAAAAGTCGGCGAACCGGACAACCGCGACAGCCACTACTGGTTCGCGCGCTACTGGGCCGAAGCCTTGGCTGCCCAATCTGACGATGCCGATCTGGCAGCTGAAATGGCACCACTTGCAAAAGAGCTCGCAGACAAAGAAGAGCAGATCTTGTCGGAACTGGCCGCAGCCCAAGGACCGGCGGTGGATTTGGGCGGATACTATCACACTGACCCGGCCAACACCGCCGCTGTGATGCGCCCCAGCGCTACGCTGAACGCAATCATCGGCTGATCACCTTCGAACAGGCGGACGAGTTTCGTCCGACATAAAAACACGGAGGGACCGCCTTTGCGCGGTCCTTTTCATGGAACGCGGGATTGCCGAAAGACCCGCCCCGAGCCTTGCGCCTGACGATCTGTAGCTTGCCGTGGTTGCGCCATTAAAACCAACCTTGTCAGGTTATATGAACGACTTGCGCAATGTGTGTCCGGGAGAAACCCGCGCATCACATCGGATTTCAGCGCTTGGCCGTCCACTCGCCGGGCACAAATATTGTTCGCTTTCCTGTGACTGCGAACAGCGCGATTAGCAAGGATCGAAACATCCTGATCCTTGGAAAAAATTCAAGATTTACGGGATTCCCCCAATAGCGCTGGATTTCAGTCCGCGTTAGGTATTTGGGGACAAAGAATTTCACTGGTGAGGCCTGAGGGCTATATCACTCACTCAGAAAAATGGCCAGCATTTGGGGTGCTGGCCATTTGCGTATTCGGTTCACTAAATTCTCGAACAAGCCAGCGTATTCAGGCGCTTACGCACGAACAGGCCGCCCATTTGCCTGGCAGGGAACTGGGGGGTGGTTTTAATCAGCCAAATCGCCGGGTTTCAGCCTCGACAAGCGATGGCTTGATTTGGTCAACGCCTGACGCAGCTACACCTTTGTGCTGCAAATATGACAGACGACGTGCTTCCCTCCGGGCAAGAGCCAGAGATTCCAGAATCAAAGCACAGACGATGGACAGCATTGTCGCAACAAAACCGGATACTGCGACGACAACAGACGGAATTCTATCAACAAGCCCCGTTTCCAAAAATTCCCGGAATACGGACACAAACACAAAGAGCGAAGGCAAGAAAATCATCACGGCCAAAGACAGGAAAAACGCAACGGGCTTTTCATCCTTGATCAACAAGCCGATCATTTTGAGAATTCGCCACCCGTCGGAAAAAGTTGCCAGCTTGGAGTTCGAATCTGGCAGGCGTGACGAGTATCTTGTTTGAACCTCACCGATTGGCATGCGCATCTGCATTGCATGAACTGTCAGCTCTGTTTCAATCTCGAACCCGTTTGATACCGCTGGGAAGCTTTTGACAAAGCGCCTGCTGAAAACGCGGTAACCCGAAAGCAGGTCGTTGATTTTGCTGTTGAAGAAGAATTTCACAAGCCAACTGAACAGCGCGTTGCCAAATTTGTGACCGCGCCGATAGGCTTCGGTTTCTTCATTCACCCGGGCGCCATTGACCATATCCAGGTTCTGCGAAACGAGCAGGTCGATCAATTCCGGCGCCGCCGTGCTGTCATAGGTCGCATCCCCGTCAGCCATAACGTAGACATCCGCATCAACGTCGGCAAACATTCGACGGACCACATTGCCTTTGCCCTGGTAAGTTTCGGAATAGACCAGGGCGCCTGCCTCAAGCGCGACCTTGACCGAGTCGTCGGTGGAATTGTTGTCATATACGTAGATCGTCGCGTCGGGCAGAGCCGCGCGGAATTGCCGAACGGTTTCGCCTATGGCGACAGCCTCGTTGTAGCAGGGCAAGATCACTGCAACGTCCAAATCCGATCTGGTCGCGGACGACGGTGAGTTTTTCTGAATATCGAAGGCGCCCTGTATCATATGCAAATCACGCTCTTTCATTGGCATCAATTGAATGATGATCGTGCTTGGGGTTAGAAGGTGCTGCGCATTTGAGGCTGTTATGAAGCAGATAAGAGGCCAAAATTTGTCATTCTGAAAAACCTCGTGTTTGACGCTGACAAAAAAGGGGCCGATCGAAGAACCGGCCCCATAGTTTCAGCTGAACCGAGGGATCAGTTCGAAGCTGCCATCAGTTTTTCATTGTGCTCGCGCAGTGTGTCAGAGACGATCGCATACCATTCCCCGGTTTCGCGCATCTCGTTCAGGCCTTTGTTCAGCATCGCCAGGTATTGCTTGCCGAACGGATTGCTGCGGTGGCTGATAAAGCGCAGCGAAGACAGCGAGGTGACGTATGGGTTCTCAACCAGGTCGTTCTGGTTCAGTCCCATTTCAACCATTGTGTCTGAAAACAGCTGAACTTCAAAGGTTGCAACATCTGCGGTGCCGGTCAGGACCGCGTCAAGGCATTCACGTGCGGTGATCGGCTGCATCAGCGTCATGGTTTCACCGTTGTGCAGACCTTCCTGTTCCAGGTCATGGATGAACCAGCCATCCATACGGCAGATGGTGGCGCCCTTCAGCTCTTCAAAGGTTGTTGCATTGGCAAACGGGCTTTCCGGAATGGTGTAGAAACCGACGACAATGTCGTAGACCGGAACAGATGAATCGAACTGTGTGCAGCGCACCTCGGTTTCCCAGGACCATTCGTAGGTGCGGTTGGTGCAATCAGGCATGTTCCACGCCATGGACACGTCAAAGGCGCCAAGAGGCAGAAGAGTTTCCAGGTGCGAGTTCCAATCATCCACGAAGCTTACGGAATAGTCGCGCGCGTTTCCGCCACGCTGCAAAGCCGTGGTGCCCAAACGGGTGATTGCTCCGCCGCCGTTCAGCGATTCATCGGCGAAAGGTGCCCAGCCATTGCCGGTCACCAGCTTGATCGGCGGCTGGTAGACGCTCGAACGTTTGACGCTGGCCGCACGTTGTTCTTCAGCTGCGATGATTTCCTGCGCGCTCTGACCATTGGGCAGGCTGCCGTCTTCACAGGGAAGGGCCAGAACCAGACCTGGCTCCAGAGCGTTGGGGTTCGTAATTTCGTTCCGGTTCGCGTTGAAGATCGGCTGATAGTTCGACGTGCCGTAGGCTGCGATTGCAATGGTCGCCATGGTGTCGCCGTCTTGGACGGTATAATTGGTACAAGCTTCCTGCGCCGCAGCGGCACCTGCGCTCAGAGCGGTAATAGCAGTTGCTGAAAGCGCTACCTTTTTCATCTTCTCGTTAAACATGTCCACTTCCTCCAGACTTTAGTTTGTCAGGCCAGATCGGGGCCTTATCCATTTTCCATTTGATGACGCAGGGCGGTTGACACGATGTCGCGCCATTCGCCGGATTGCTGCATGATTGCCAGACCCTGATTCAGCGTCTCAAGTATCGCTTCCCCATCAGGATTATCTTTGTGGGTCATAACGTTAAGCGACTTGATGGCCGCAAGGTTGGGGTTTTCGATAATTCGGTGCTTGTACCCAAGCCGTTCTATTGCCTCGGCTGCCAGATGTGCCTCGATGGCGACGATATCTGCGGTGCCTTCCATCAGAGCGTGAAAGCAATCATCCGGTGACGTTGGGCGCAGAAGTTTGATGACCGGCTCGTACAGGCTTACCGCGTCCATGTGTGACAGGGACCAACCCTCCGGCCGGCAGATCGTTGCACCGGCAAAGTCGGCATAGGTCAATGTCTCCTCATAGCCGGAACCTTCCCGTGCGAAGAACGTATCCACGACCTCGTAGAACGGGTTTGAGAAATTGTAGGTCTCGCACCGATTGCGATCAGCTTCCGACAGTGCAACGGCCTCTTCGCAATTGGGGCGCGACCAGGGGAAGGTGGCGTCAAATGCGAGTGTCGGCATCAACAAGTCCAGATGCGAAGACCAGTCATTCACGAACTGAATCTTGTAGGCCTGTTCAGGAGCGGCACGAAACATCGCTGTCTCAACCAGATGGGTATAGAGCCCCCGATTGGGCAGAGATTCATCGGTGAACGGAGCGTAGTTACCGCCAGTGATCAACAGCAATTGACGGTCCCGGATTTCGGGCCGTTCACCTGTTCCGGCATTCCGGATCAAAGCAGCAGCTTCGGCACGGGCGGCTTCGATCTCTTCCTTGGCAGCAGCGCGTGCTGCAACGACCGCCTCTTCACTCGCGTTCTTTGCCTCGGCTTCCGCTGCGGCAACGCGGGCTTCCGCTTCGGCCACGGCTTTCTCGGCGCGTTCTTCTGCGGCTTTTACCAGCTCTGCCGCCATTTCGGCGGCCAGCCGCTCTGCCTCGGTGTCAGCCGGCGCCGGAGCACGCCCGACATCTTCCAGACAGGGCAGTTCCAGAACGTCGCCGACGCGGATGATATTGGGGTTGGAACCGATAACATCCCGGTTCGCGTCGAAAATGATGCGAAAGTCTTCGGTCGCATACACTTCGATTGCCAATTCCCGTAAGCTATCGCCGCGTTGAATTTCATAGCTTGAACACGCCTCTTGCGCAGATGCCGCGCCCGTGGCGGCAGCAAGGGCAAGGCTTGATATGAGTAAGTGCTTTTTCATGGGTCCTGTTGCTTTGCCTGTTTAGGTTCTTGTAAGTTTCGCCACTGCGATAGAAAGATTGTCCTGATCCGGGTCACCCTTGGCCTGCACGGCCCTCAGCAATGCTTCGGCAATGTCTTGTGCCAGCCCCTGTTGGTGATCCCGCAGAATGTCCTGAATTTCGGCGTCGCTGATGTACTGCAACCCATCACTTCCAAGGATCAGGACATCGGCAGGCGACACGATCAATGGATCTTCCGGACAATCCACTTTGGGAATGGCCCCGCCCGTAACCACGGACGTCAATTGATTGCGGTCCATTTCCCGGGCTTCCGCTTCTGTGATCTCGCCCGAAGCCACTTTCGACGCAATCACGGGTGCCATCGAGTGGTCTTCGTTGACCTGCTTCAACGCTCCGTCCCGAAACAGGTAAAGAGGGCTGTCGCCGATCGAAATCCAGAACACACGCCGCCCCAGAAGAAGGACACCCAACATGGTCGATCCCATGTTGAAGCCATGACCCCTGGCCTCGGTATAATTGGCGATCGCGGCATTGGCTTGCATGGCCGCCAACGGAAGCGCATCTATCGCGGATCCTTCGTTGAGGGTTTCTGCCTCAAGCTCCGCGTCCAGCGCGTCGCGCCATGCGGCCACTACCATTTCCGAAGCTATTTCACCCGCCTCATGGCCACCCATGCCGTCTGCAATCACAACATAACCCGCGTCCGACGCGTCAAACATGCGGGCCGCAATCGCGTCTTCCTGCGTTTCCCGCTGACCCTGGTTCAGGATCAGCGCAACATCATATGCCGGAGTTGCCAGCATCAATCAGGAATCCCGCCAATCAAAGCCGTCGTCGCAGAAGGCCATGAACCGGATCGAGGTTTCGCTGATGCGGATCAGGTCTCCGCTGGACAGGGCCACGGTGCTGAGAACGGGTTTGCCGTTCAGACGTACAAGATTGGCCTTGCCGCCATGGCCCAGATAGCACTTCCGGTCTTCGGGGTCATAGGCGATGACTGCATGGTTCGAGCGCGAAATGCCGGTATCGCCGAAATCCAACTGAATGGCCTGGTCATCGTTGCGCCCGATTTGCATCAGGCCTTCGGTCAGCGTAATGCTTGAACCTCGTCCCGGACCGGCTGTTACAACCAGCCAGCCCACCGGGAATGTCTCTTGCGCTGCTTCTGCTTTTGCTACGGGTTCGGAGGATTCGATCAGGTCCTGAACATGCGTGTCGGCGCGCTCAAATCCCAGAAATGTCGTCTTGACCCGTGAACGGCGATCCTCGACCGGGGCAGGGGCTGGTTCAACCTGCTCAATCACCGGCTCAACCGTGTCTTCGACTTGCTTCGCTTCCGCAACCGCAGCTTCCGCGACCTCAACCTCGACGACTTGCGGCTCGTTGGGTTCCGACACCACCTGGGCCGTTGCTTCCTCTGGCGGTGTTTCAGCGGGTGTTTCCGTCACATGCAGGGTGACAACCTGCTCGACCTCAACCGGTTCTTCGACAAGCTCTTCCGCCAGAGCGTTTTTCAGAGCGTCGCTATCTTCCAGGTTGTCGTCTTCTTCCGAACTGTCCTCGGCAAAGATCGACTCCTCGGGTTCGGTCACTGCCTCCGCTTCGGCCTCGTCGAACTCGGGCATCTTTTCTTCGGGGATAAGCTCATCCGTTTCCTCATAGGATTCGGATGTCATGTTTCCACCGGCCAATGCGGCGCGCAAAGCGTTGAAATCCGCAATGGGTTCCTGCTTTGCTTCTTCGCTTGCTGCGCCATCCACCGCGGTCGTGTTCTCGGCAGCGTCTTCTTCTTTGGATTTGCCGGCACCTTCGAGAAGCCGGCTCAGAGGGCTTTTGTATTTGAACATGGTGTCGACACCTTCAAGTTGGTGACGCAGACGATCCGCGTCGTAAGCTGTTATTTTTCCTGCACGTCAGCGCAGGGCCACTCAATCGATACCCATGGGAACTGGTACATTCTGCGGCGGGCCGGTTCCCGCCAGGGTGGCAAACCTGGATGCCACCCTCAGCAAACACACACTGGCAGATCACTTTCGAACCGGTCAGATTACTCCTGTGCAAGCTGCATGATGGCGGCCGTCTCAGCCCCATTGCGCAACACTGTCAGTTTTGCTTCAGGCTGCTCGCTTGAAACGAGTGTGGCCAGCATCTCATCAAGGCTTTCCGAGCCGTCAAATGTAATGCCGGAATGGCTTTCATTCAGAAGGACATCGTTTTTTTGCAGGCTTCCTGCCGCGTCAGCCGGAACTGCGTTCACCGTCGTTTGCCATCCGCTATTGCTATCGGCGCTAACGGTAAAGGTGTAACCATTTTCCAATCCAACGGATCGTATGGCGGGAAGGGCCAACAGACCATTTTGCGCCCGGGTCTGACCCAGCGGGCGATAGCGGGCAGCAACCCTTGTATACCCATCGGCATCAACCTTCAGGTTATCCAGAACCTGCGCTGCAAATGGAACATCCTGACGGACCGGGCTGCCATTCAGGGTATAGATGACAGCACCACGCTGCACCCATTCGCCGATCACGCTCATGTCCTGATTGGCGTCCACCCCCGTAACTGCAATCGTGGCTCCGGTCGAGCCGCGGCGGCGGGATGTCTGGAAGGGGATATCGACATCCCAATGCGCAAACGCCACCTGCCGTTCCGCCGGAACACCGGCATCGGCAATGGCGTCAGTCGCAGGTGTCTCGATCTCAGACACTGCTGCAATATCAGACGCTTCTTCCGACTGTGCCGGAACCTCGGAAAGTTCAGTGTCTGCGGAGGCTGTTTCTGTGGCAGCTGGCTCCGCAGGTACTGGTTGTGCCTGCTCGACAGGCTCTTCCGGTTTGGGTTCGGGTGCAACGGCCACTTCGGTTTCGGGATCGGTGGCCTCTGTGACAGAAGGATCGGAAACGGGCGACTCTGCCTCAGCGGATTGTATGTCTGCCGTGGGCTGCGCGACCGGTGTTTCTGTCTGTTCTTCTGTCTTGTCGCCGGACATGACAAAGAAACCACCCGCGGCCAAAGCAACTGCAACAACAGCCGCGCCTGCAATCAGCTTGCCACTGCCGCCGGACCCGCTCTGAACCACTGTATCGACAGCGACCGGGGTTTCCTCTTTCTTTGCGATTTTGGACAGATCGCCATCTTTTTTGTCTTCGTTGCCAAGAACGATGTCCGAGTTTCCGGCCAGCAGGGCTGTAACTACGGCTTCGGCGTTTTCGCTTTCGGCCTTGATCCGGGCCTTTTCTTCTTCTTTGTCCTTGCGATCCATGCCGACAATTACAGACACGGGCCGATAGGCGAATGTGTCAAACATGACACCGGGGCCGCGGAACATGCGCAACCAATCCAAAGCAGATTGAAGACGATCCGTGGCGTGAACTTCCATCGCCTTGTCAATCGCCTCGAGGAACCCGTCTGGGTATCCTTCGAAACGACCGGTCAGCGGTGTGTAGGGGTCATCCTGCCCGTTGTTGAACGCGTTCAGGCGGCTCTGGCCGTCGATGGGGCGTTCACCGCTGATCGCGTGATAGAGCGTGGCGGCCAGAACATAAAGGTCGCTGCTGGGCCCTTGATCCGCGCCCCGGACATAGAATTCGTGCGGAGAGTATCCATCCTTGATGACGCGCAGGGTCAACAATGCTGCCGACTTGTTCGCCGCTTGCTCACGTGCGGCGCCAAAATCGATCAGGACGGGGTCTCCGTTTTCATCAATCAGAATGTTGTCCGGCGAAATGTCCCGATGCAACATGCCGCTCTGGTGAATGAAAGATACCGCGGACAGCATTTTTTCGGTGACCTGAACGATGAAATCAGGGCCGCCGTCATTTTCCGGGTTTTCCACGTAATCCAGCAGGTCGCACCCACGGATCAGGTCCATTGCGATATATGCGGTGTCATTGTCTTCGAACACCTGGTGCACATCTACGATATTGGGATGTACCAGACGCGCATGATTGCGCGCCTCCTGAATAAAGAGGTCAATGATCGCGCGTAGGTCGTCCTTGAAGGACGGGTCATTTGGTTCGACCAGATCACCGTTGCGGCGGCATAGCGCTCCGGGGAAGCACTCTTTGATCACGACATCGCGCTCCAGGCTGTCGCGCGCCAGGTAAGTGATTCCAAATCCGCCGTTGCTGAGATAGCGGAGGATTTCATACTGCCCGCGCAACAGCTTTGCGCCTGGCTGCAATCCTTCAATTTTCGGTTCGTCGTGCGTCGCGCCGACAGCCTGGTTGTGGCTCATTTCAATCCGCCCGTTCTATTCATTTTGCGGCTTAGAAAAAACCGGGCCTACAGCCCACGAACTCACAACCAAAAACAACCGCAGGACACTTGAGAACGGTTAGACGTTTCAAATTTGACTTTATTGGGGCCGCCTGATGGCTTCACTATGGATCGTTTTTCACATAATGGCATATGTTGTGTCTAAATGTCTCAAATAGGCAATATATAGACATTGTGTATGGGCTGATTGAAAACTTAAACCCGAAATCAAGCGTGTTGGTCCACGAATTCGAAACAATAAAGGGCCGATTCCTCGGCCCTTCGAATCGCTGCAATGCAGCTCAATCTGGACGGGAAGGCGTCAGGTTCCGGTTTTCGGCTGCGCCTCGGCGACTGTGCTGCCAGCCCAGGCAAGGTTGTCACCCAGCTGCGCCAGAATGCTGATTGCGTCCTTCAATGGTGCGTCCCCGCTTTCGAATTGCAGCAACAAAAGCAAATCTGTCGCCTTTTCAAATTCTGCGGGAATCCAATCAGCTTCGGGGTCGATTTCGCCACCTTGTTCCAGCCGTTCCGCAAAATCTTCGACGATCTCCTGACAGCTGTTCAGAAACGCGGCCGGTTCGATGTCAGAGGTTTCACGTAGATCTTCATAGATGCTTGCTATTGCGGCCAGCCAGTCCTCGAGAATGGGGTTGTTCAACGGGGGCAGGGCAGACCCAAGCGTTGATTGCATCGATGTGGTGTCATTCGAAACAGCCTCTGGCACTGCGCCCTTCAACGCCTCAAGATAGGGGAGGAAGTCCTGCTGCAAATCCTTCCGCGCGGCCTCGAGATCGCCGCGGCGCCGTTCGGATGCCGCTTCCAGCACGTGTTCCGCAAGGTTCTGTCCGCCGCAGGTTTCCCAAAGCGCAAAGTCGGGCTCGGGCTCTTGCGCCATGGCACGTACCGCAACCGGCGTACCAATTGGGACAACGGCGCGGAACATTCCTTCTTTTTCCTTGTTCAGACGCGCAAGGACGCGGTCCAGGGCACCCTGCACCGGGGGCAGATCAGCATGTGTTACGGCCAGCAGGCTGTTGGCCCGCAATTCGGGGGGTACCTGAGACCACAGGTGGCGCTCGGTCTCGCGCCAGGCATTGGTTCCATTTGTGCACCAGATGGCACAATCGACGAATTTCAGCAGATCCAAAGTCGGCTTGTAGGTATCATCCAGAGCACCCGAGCCCGGAAGATCAAACAGCGATATTTCCTTGAGAGCCGGAGTATTGATACCGACCGATATGAAATCGGGCTCTTCCTCGGCCGCTTTTTCCAGCACTATACCGGAATATGTCTTTGGTTCCCTGTTCCACCAACCGACAGTCGTTTCAGGCGCATCCGCGTATGCGACGATCACCAGCGGCAATTTCAGATGCTGCGGGCCGGTTGGCAGTATGTCCGCGCCAGCCAGCATGTTCGCCAGACTTGACTTGCCTGCGCCGAATTCCCCGGCGAAACCGATATTGACCGCGTTTGACAGACGTTCAGCGTGGTTCAGAGCCCGCGCACGCATATCCTCCAACGCCTCGTCAGGCGTCAGGTTTTCAGTTGCGGTCAGGAAGCGCTCCAGTTGGCGTACTTCCTTTTCAGTTCCGGGAAATTCAATCATTCCGCAGCCTCTGCTTGTCTTTCATCCGCATCGGGTGTTCCAAAAACCGTCTCCAGCTCGGCTGCAATGCGACGCGCTTTGTCGAATGCACCTTGCGCTTCCGCCTGGGCGTTCAGTTCTCCTGAGTTGGAACGGTGCTCAAGATGACCGGCCAGAAGGGCCATATAGTGGTCCAGAACCGTATTCAGCCGTTCCAACAGATCGTCGCGGGTCGTGTCGATCAGGTCATCCCCGATCAGCTCAAATTCCTTCACGATCAGCCGTTCTGCACGCGCCACAACGCTATTGCGCGAGATCAGACGCGACAACCAGTTTACACGCAATTCAACGGTAATGCCACGGGTCAGAGCGGTGGTGTCCGGCCGGAACCAACGTACTGCACTGGTGTTCATGCGATTGTCGACCGGCTCTTGCCATCCCGGCAATGCCCGCAAGGCGGCATTGCAATGCATGTCGATCGCGTAAAGCTCGCTGAGCATGCGCTGCCGAACAACTTGCGATGCCCCCTGTACCAGTTCACGCATACGCTCGCGCAATGGCGTAAAATTGAGCTCGGTCTCTCCACCTTTTGCCAGCAAAGGCGACTGGCCGTCCGGCCCGCGCACAACGATAGCCACCGATTCAGAAACAGTGTCATCCATGACCCCACGCAGATTCGACAGGACATCATCCATGTCACGCGTGATTTCCTGCGTTTTTTCAGCAATCAGCTTGCGCAGGTCGCCAAGTGTCTTGTCACTTTCATCGGCATTTCGGACATCCAGGCCGTCTTCATCTTGCAGCGCCCGCAAACGAACCTGAGAGCGCTCAAGCTCACCGCGTGCGAAGCTGTCGAGATGTTGCCAGGCCATCCGCAACTGTTCGTTGATCGGTCCGTCCGTCAAAGCCTGAGTAACATGACGGCGCAGATCGGGCAGGCCGGACGCGATCATTGCGGCAAAGCGCAGAACCGCTTCGCGGCTGATCGGTCCCGGGCCTTGTTTGATCTCGGCCACACCGTTTAGATATTGCTGCATCTGTTCCGGGTGGGCGCGCAGCCACGCCAGAACGTGGTCGTGGTTCACTCCGGTTTCATCACCGGTCAGAGCATAGTGCGCCCATTGCGCGCTGCCCATC
The DNA here is from genome assembly GCF_059613405.1 of Ruegeria sp. BHSA118. NCBI lineage: Bacteria > Pseudomonadati > Pseudomonadota > Alphaproteobacteria > Rhodobacterales > Roseobacteraceae > Ruegeria > Ruegeria sp. BHSA118. The sequence goes on along the minus strand of NZ_JBXWSM010000011.1, from coordinate 54,510 downwards.
AGGACATCGATGTTCGAGTTGCCGAGCGCCTTTTCCAGCCCCTCCATTACATCCAGACGAACCTTGGCCGCGTCTTCGGCCCCGCCGCCCAGTTCATCCACACGGTTGATGAAGACGACAATCTGCCCAAGTTCCAGTGCTTGCATCAACCGGAACAGTTTCAGATCCGCGCGCGACAACGCCTGATGCGCGGACAGAACCACCACAAAGAAATCGGATTCCTTTAGATACTGTCGTGAAATTTCTTCACGGATCAGCAGGGGGTCATTCACACCGGGCGTGTCGGTGACCGTCAGCGGAAACGGAAAATGGCCCAAGTCAAAATAGACCTCGGCCTTGCGGGTGATGTCGCTGTAAAGCCCGCGATCACTGCCCGGATCCAAAGCCCCGTCCTCGGACGGATCATCCCCGGCACAGACATATCTGGCCAGGTCATCTGACGTCAGTTCGTCCAGATCGTGCTGTTGGCCCAACAGCTGTTCATAGCTGTCACCCAGACGCCGGCGCGCCCGGACCTTCATGGCCTCGACCTGTTCCTCGATCATCTCGCGCTTATAGCTGTCCTCGTCATCGGGAAACATGTTGCGCAGTTCTTCACCTTCGGCGATCAGTGATTGCCATTGGTAATTGTCGAAGAAGTGGAATTCGGCACCTTGGGTCCTGCCGGAAGGGTGCCCGAAATGCATGTCGGTTATAACTGTTGTCCAGGGGTTTACATCCGAAGGCAAATACTCTGCCTGACCGGTGAAGCCATTGATCAGACGCGATTTTCCAGCCTTGATTTGCCCGACAAACGCAATTGACGGTTTCAGATTGCTAAGATCACCAATGATGCGCGAAATGAATTGGCGCGTTTCATCATTGCTTGCCCCGTTCATTTCCTCTGCTATGCGAATAAGTTCGCGGCGATGTGTTTCACTCATTACTCATTACCCTGATTACAATAAAAAACAGATTGAAGTAGTCGAAAATTTGAATTCAACGGAGGCAATCATTTCTCGGCCTCCTGCAAAGAGGTCCACAGGTTGACGACTGCCCCCAGTTTGCGGGCTTCGTGGATGGCGACCGCGATCTGACCTTGGTCACTCAAGACGGCCAGACCGGCCCCTTTCCCGCCCGACGGCCGCATGACAATCAGTTGCGGGTCTTCACTCTCATGCTGAGAGTCGCCATCCCAGCCGGCAAGATCAGCCACAAAACGGGCCAGCTTGTCCTGGTCGGGATACATCGGTTCAGATGGCTTGCACACGCCTTCCAAAAGAGGTCCGGCTTTGTCCGAACTGTCCACGAACACACGACCCGAGGCGAAGCGACTCGACGCTTCAAAAAAACGTTGGGGAAGTGTTTCCGCTACACCGGCAGTTGCCTCGGCGGGTGGAAGGTCATCAACAGGTTTCTCAGCACTCGGGACGACGGAAACAATCTGCTCGGACGGAAGCTCGATGGCGGCGCAAGCTTTATCGATTTCACTGAAGGTGATACCCACGTCATCCACTTCAAGCGCAGTGTCCGGTCTGCCCGACGTCAGCTCAAGCGGAGCAGGCGAAGCGGAGATGCCGGAGACCAATCCAGCCAGTTTCTCGATCAGTTCGGCGCGTGATTCCGTTTCAAAGTCCGGAACCTCACCTGCCGGAACCTTGAAAACATCCGTGATCCGGGAGCTGTTCACCTCGATTGCCAGACAATCCCCGTTTGCGGCGATAAATTCCAACCGGCGCGGCAATACTGTGCCGCGGATTGCCCGCAATACCGCAGACCGGCGCGCGGCCGCTGTTTCCCCTGCGATCCGCACGGTCGGAGACAGCCGTGCGACCGAGGTCCGCCTGATATCTTCAAGCAGGTCGAGAATGTCCGTGTCCATCATGCCGTGACCCCCTCTGGTCCCGTTCAAACCGCAGCCGCGACCGGCCCCAGACTGAGATGTGATTTGGTAAGCGCCAGTCCGACATTCGCACTGTTGCGACAGATATAGCAGACCACATGATCAGGATATTCCTTGGTCCGCAAAAAGATGTTCAGCTTGTCCTTGGAAAAAACGGCGACTTCCCCGAAGCCAGCGTTTTCTTCGTCCGCACTGCCAGCCTGACGCAAGAGCGCTTCAAACGCTGCAACCCCTTGCCCCTGAAACAGATTGGCCACAGCCACCGCCAAAATATCCAACGAATCCGCGCAGTCGGAATCTGAAACAGAGCTGCCCAAAAGCATCCCTGTCTCCATGTCGATATACCCGGCTGCTATACAGTCGGGTATCGTTTCCATGGCAGAGTTCAGTGCGGTTTGAATAGACATTTAAGCCGTTGTTTTCATTTATGAGTTTCTCATTACTTCGATTCGGACACCCTTACAACACATGCCATTCAGCGCTGCTGTTTTCTTTGGCTTTCGGAATGGTTCGAAGTGCATCTTTGGTCTGCTTTTCGTTGTGTTCAATGGCGATCTGATCAAATTCGGCCAGAAAAGCCATGAATACGTTCTTCAGCCCTTCTGCATCCTGCGGCAGGTCTTCATTTCTTGAAACCTCCTGCCACATATCTGACGCGCTGAGAGGTGATCCAACCGCAACTTCGGGCAGGCCACCCAGCGTGGCAAGGCTTCTTTCAACTGCATCAACCTGTTCGGTGGTGGCAGCTTCAATCAAACCGCTGGTTTCGGGTTCCGGCTCGTATTCATCTGCATTGTTGCCGGTTTGCGCGGCCATCAATGCTGTAATCGAGGATACAGAAACTTCTATGCCGCGATCTTCCGCCAAATCGTCTTGGTTGGGTTCCTCTTCGTCCATATCGGGCACGATCGGGTTCTCTTGCATCGAAGTGTTCAGCGAAGCAAGCACATCATCGGAATTGTCAACAGCCGCAAGAGGCGCGGGGCTGATTTCAGCATCATCCAATGCGCCCGGGTCGTCATCCAATGCGTCGTCCAGATCGGCGTCAACGGACAAATCGAATTCGTCTTCGTTATCCTCAAGGCCCGCGACATTCGCCAATTCCAGCGGGTCGTTCGAGGTGTCCTTGAAAAAGGAACGCAGATCATCACTTGTGTCGGGTTCAACGGGCAGCGGTACCGGTTCTGACGTCATCTCTGCGCGCAGCCGTTCAGCCTCTTCCGCATCGATCCGAACCCGCTCGGCCTCATCAGAGCGCCGCTCGACCCGGGCAGGCCGTACCGGAAAGCTGGTTACAACTGTAGCGCCTTCAGTGTTCGACTGCCCGGCGTCCTCCAGCGGGTTCACCAACCGCAAGGGTGTGGCTTCGTCTTTGGCTTTCGGCTCGTTCGATGAACGGGCAGGGCGCAAAGGTTTGACTTTGGGTGCGTCGGCCTGGCTCTTGTCGATCTGGTATCGAGCCAGCTGATCGGCGCGGTTGTCCATAATCTGTTCCGTGATCTCCAGAAAGCTGTCGATCATCTTGCCTCCGCCGCTGCGCGACCACATCTCGGCATCGCCTGTCTTGTCCCGGGCCGTGATCGCGTCGCGGGCCGAGAACAGAATGGACCGATTGAACAGATGTCCCGCCTCGCGGTTAACGCGGCGCAGTACTTTTTGACGGTCTTTGAGGCTCAGGGCATCTGCCCGCGTCACCAAAAGTAAAGAGTTGTTTTGCAACCTTTCGGGCAAGGAAACCCATGTCGCGCGTTCGGTTTCGCGCCAGGCTTGTGTCGCGTGGGTACACCACAACACGCCGTTGGCCTGACCCACCGCGCGTTGCCATACATCCGTCGAGATCTTGGGATCCGAAATGCCGGGGGTGTCGATCAGGTCGACAGCTTCCAGAATATCGGCCTCAAGAAAGATGCGGATGAACTGTGCGTCATTAACGCCAACGGTTTCAAGCTGATCCAGTTCGATCAGTTCGATACTTCCATCGTGACGTTTGATATAGGGCGCTTGATTGCCCCAGCTAAACCAGACTGGCGGCAACTGGGTTGCTGTCACTTGCGTCGGCAAGGTCTGCGTTCGCAGCAAAAAGTTCATCAACGTGGATTTGCCGGCGCTGAACTCGCCCATCAGGGCGAAAACCGGCTTGCGGCGGGACCACTGCTCGATGCGTTCCCATGCCTTCGGAGAAACAAAGCGTGTTTGTGTATCTTTTGCCATTTTTCTACTTATGCCGCTTCGTTGCTTAGATCTTTCAGTATGTCACCCAGAATCTCGTCCTTGGATTTCTGTGGCTGCAAGCCCGCCATCGCCGCCGCGGTCTGACCCGGGTTCTTGTCGGCGGAAGACGAGATGCTCAGCAGGGTTTCCTTCTGCTCACGCAGGAAATCCGTTAGGATCGCACGGACGTTTTCCAGCACCGCTGCAATCTGGTTTTCCTCGATATCCTTGGTGATCGAATTTGCCTCGGACGCGATCAGCCGCGTGTAATCCGCCGCATATGCTTCAAACCCCTTTCGGCGTTGCCACCAACGTCGCCACCACGTGCTTTGCAAGTCCAGTGCGATCGTCCGGCCGATACCCAGAGGTGGCGGAACACGGGGAACAATGGGCGCTTCGATGCTGAATTCGCCCAGATGGTTGCCAAGTATCTTATGATAAAGCGCCTCTACATCCGCAGTTGCGGTTGCGTACAACGCCCCGGCATCCTTTCGCATGGCGCGGGCAAAACTGAAATAGGCAGCTTTTTGCAACGTCCGCAAACCCGCTGGATCGTATTGCCATGTGCCTTGTTCGCCATTTTTTTCAAGATGCGCGATCAGAGAGTCCGTTGCGCGTTTGACGAAATTGTCCTCGGCTGACTTCAGACGCTCCAACACCTTGTCGCGCAGCGCATTTGTCAACTCGGCGGCTTTCTTTTCGTATTCGGCCGACACCGTGTTTATCGCCTCTTCGGGCGATACGCCGTCAAGATCCCGTGCAACGCCTTCACCTTCGGACAGATTCCTGGCAACCGCAGTCGCGCGGATCTGACTGGCAATATTTCGCGCCCGATGGCGGACGCGGTCCATCAGTCGCGCTCCGGCACCTTCTGCAATGCGCTCATTCATGGCCAGCAGCAGATCGGGCAGACCGGACAGCGCCCAGATTTTATCGAGCGAGGCCGCCTGATCACCGAAACCGGCGGCCAGGTAGAACGTATTCAAAGCCTGGCGCGACTCGTCTGTCAGAATATCCGGGTTCCCGGTCAACGCCGCTTCGGCCCACAGCGCACTGCCAAAAACGACGCTGGTATTTGTGTCGATATTGTTCTGTTTCAGCGTGTCCTGAATGCGGTCACGGATCTCTGGCACCTGGTTCACAGGATCGGACAGCTCGTCGATCCGGTTGACGAACAGGATGATCTGCCGGTTCTCGAACTGCGCGATAATGCGCATCAGGGCCATGTCCATTGTCGTCAGGGCCTGGCTTGCCGCCAACACCACAACGCAGACTTCGGATCCGCGCAGGCTGCGCAGAGTGATTTGTTCGCGCACCATGAACGTATCGTTCACACCCGGCGTGTCGCACAGTTTCAGCGCGATGGGGTATTGCGGAATGTCCATATACAGCTCGGCTGATTTGGTAACATCAGCAAACCGGCCCGTTTTGGGATCAATATCGGGATCATCTTCATCGCCCAGACAGACATAGCGCTGAATCAGTTCTTCATCGAAATGATCATACTGATGGCTTTGCCCCAGGATCAGGTCGAAATGTTTGCCAAGACGTTCCTCTGACTTGGCCTTCATCTCACCGATCTGGCGGCGGATGTCTTCCATCTCGTCATCTGCACCGGCGCGATTGGCCAATTCGCCAAGACGACCGCCGCCGACCATCAGGTTGTCCCATTCTTCCTGCTCGAAAAACGTGAACTTGGCCTTTGTATCACCGGGCGGGCGCGTGTTGATGTTCAGGGTCGTAACCACCGACGTCCACGGATTGACGTCTGACGGAAGCAGGGCAGGGCGCCCGGCAAGAATATTTACGATCGAGGATTTTCCGGCCTTGACCTGACCCACCATCGTGACGCTGGCAGTAAAATTCTCCATCCGGGTCTTGAGGGTCGCCAGCCGCGCCGAGGAGCGCGCATCAGCCACCTCAGTCAGTTGATCAATCTGAGCCGTCAGTGAAGCCATGGTCGCCGTCATAGGTGCCAGTGCTTCGTTGCCCACAGACAATAGGTGATCGTTGCGCGCCATACTTAACCTCCGGTTCCCGTTGCGGCAATTTGGGGTTCGTGCGCAACACGCCCCGCCGGAACGCTTGTCAGAGTGTCGATCCGCGCGATCAGGTCCAATGCATTGCCCAGAATTTCGGCTTCGGCCCGAGGTGTAATGGTCTCGTACGATTTGGAATCGGCCAGAACTTCGATCGAGCTGAAGCGGTCGCCGTTCTCGAGGCACGCAACGCGGCGCCCGGTCGGGAAACCTTCGGATTTTGCGGCGGGCAACGGCATGCGTGCGTTCGCAAGCAGGTAATGTTCACCGGAATGCGTTCGAAGCGAAATGCCAAAGCCTGTATTCGGATGGTCGCGATTCAGAGTCTTGAGCTCACCAAGGAAACTCTCACGAGCGAAGAAGACGGCTTCTTGCTCGGCGGCAGCGGAGGGATTCAAATCGGTCACAGCAGAAAGCCTTGTATTGGAGTTGAGCAAAAAAACTCGTACCGGCGCCAAAGTGGCAAAAAGACTCATTAACTCCTGATAAACAACAAGTACCTTCAAGGCGGTGTTATTTTGGCGCGAATAAGATTTTTTAGCGGTTGAATTGTGGCGGCAATGTGGTCGATCTCTCATAAGAATGCCTCAACCGACGCGAGTATTCCAAAGCGGCAGATCAGACCGAGAAAAATCCGGCAAGCTTGTATACATGCATAGTGGGCGCAGTCAATTGGGGCAGAGGTGACGTCTTTTCAGGTGCATTCGAATGATTTGAAGGTTGAAACACATTGGCTTCTTACTTTCTATTAAAAACAAACACTTATGTTTTTTTGCTTTTCTGAGAACACCGAACCTTGAGGATGGAATCAAATGCCAAGGCAGATCCAGCAACACAGTCTGCGACAGCTTTCAGGATCAGACTGCACCAAATCTGGTCCGTTTCGCTTTGATTCTCGACCACGTTTGGCGGCACAAATTCCGGCCTGTAGTTCTGGCATTTATTCAACGTTAGCGCGTTTTTGATCGGCTTGATTGTGCCGGGCGTCAACCAGTGACCCAAAAGCGGAAAAAGCAACGTCATATAGCTGCTTGCAAACCGGTTGCAGGTGGGATTTCAGACGCCTCTGGTTTCGCGACCGTTGCGTTGCTTGCGGTAGCGGCACGGTCGAAGACAGCTTGCAGTTTTCAACCAGGCAGCCTGGCAAGTCACAAACTTTGTATTCCTCGAATTTTCCCTCTCGCACTCCGATGCAAGCTTTGTTATTGACCGCTTCATTCCAGCGCAAACGCGCTTGGTTGCGGGTGTGGCGAAATTGGTAGACGCACCAGATTTAGGTTCTGGCGCCGCAAGGCGTGGGGGTTCAAGTCCCTCCACCCGCACCATATGAATTTACCATAATCATCATTATACGAATAGCGCGTGCAGCCAGGGCACATTCTAAACTGGCTTGCGACAAATCCCCTATCTTGCTGAAAAGCAAGGAGAACGGAAATTGGCACACACAGAACTGGATCTGCACGAGCGGCGCGCCATTGAGAATATGTTGAACGCAAAGATACCCGTCAGCAAGATTGCGGTGGAGATCGGCAGGCATCGATCCACGGTTTATCGAGAGATCAACCGGAACCGTTTCGAAGACTCCGAGTTGTCGCATCTGAGTGGCTACTATGGCGTCAAAGCACAACGAACAGCGCAGTCCAGACGCGCTCGGCGGCGCAAGCTGATCCGCTTGGAGAACCTGCGCGCACATGTCATCGACCGTTTGATTGCAGGTTGGACAGCAGAACAGATCGCGGGCCGCCTCGGTTACAACGATCAGCCTGTCCGGGTCAGCCACGAGACGATCTACGCCTATGTCTACAGCGCTGAAGGCCAATCCGAACAACTGGCGCGGCACTTGCCGAGCAGACGTAAGAAACGCCGACCGCGTTATGGCAGACGCCCCAGAGGCCAGGTTTTTCCGCCGGATCGGTCCATTCACCAGCGCCCGGAATGCATAAAAACACGCGAAGAATTCGGCGATTGGGAAGGCAATCTGATGATTTTCGAGCGCCATACAGGTAATACGAACGTCGCATCACTGGTCGAGCGGAAGACCCGGTTTGCCGTGCTATTTCGCAACAACGACCGCAGTTCGACGCACTTCATGAACAGACAGATGGATGTGAAGGAACCCCTGCCCCAACCAGCACGACGCTCGATTACATTTGACCGGGGTTTTGAATTCCGGGAATGGCGCAGACTCAAATCCGGCATTGGAACAGAGAGCTGGTTTTGCGATCCTCAAGCGCCCTGGCAAAAGGGATCGGTCGAGAACCTGAACAAGCGTGCGCGCCGATACCTTCCTCGCGACACGCTCGTGGCGGCGCTCTCAAATCGCAAAATGACGGCGATTCGCGACCGCTTGAACGGAACCCCCAGAAAATGCCTGGGTTGGAAGACACCCGCCGAGGCATTCAGAGATGAACTCATGAAACTGAGATAGCGGAAACCGTCGCAACGACCCTTGAGTCACCATGTCTTCGGATGTCGGAGTACGTAAATATTGGGATCGAAATATTGAATCTCACCCCCATTGAATTCAACGCCTCAAGATTTTTGCCTTTTTTGAATGTTTCGACGGTCCAAGTGCTTAAAGCCTACGTCAAGCGGAAAGCCAGCGAGCCTCTTCGCGACCGGGAAACCGACGCAGAGTGTCTTACTTGAGCATAGTTGATCGGTAGAATCCCCTGCCCCGGAACTCTGGGCGCGAAGGTGATCGAATTCACAAGCAACTGAAAGTTTGCAGACTCAATAATGCCCCTGAAGTAAACAAAAAGACTATCTGTCTTGCCTGGTCTTGGCTTGGCCTGCAATGTTGCTGGGCAACTCTCCAACCGAAAAAGGAGCACCTATGTCTCGACCTTCAGAACGCAGAGACTTTGCCACCGAAGTCTGCAAGCAGGCTGGGGTAATGGCCAAAAAGTTCTTTGCAGATCGGGCCAATCTTGTCGTCGATCAAAAAGGCGCTCAGGATTGGGTCAGCGAGGCGGACAGGAGCGTCGAGACCTTCATTCGTCAAAAGATCTCGGAGGCTTGGCCCAAAGATGGCATTTACGGTGAAGAACATTGCGCGGTAGCGGGAGAGAGTGGCTTTGACTGGGTTATTGACCCAATTGATGGAACCACGAATTTCGTGAACGGTATTCCGGCATGGACCATTGTTCTGGCTGGTGTCACCAACGGCCAAACGGAGATTGGCGTGATCCATGATCCAAACGTGGATGAAACTTTTGTCGCAACGCGCGGAGAAACAGCAACACTTAACGGATCACCGATACGCGTCGCTTCAGGAGTGCCCATGTGCGACGGAACTGTGGCCGTAGGATACTCGAACCGGATTGAAAGCCGTAATGTTTTACCAGTGATCGAGGATCTGATCGAGCACGGGGCAATGTTTCACAGAAACGCCAGCGGAGCGCTTTCGTTGGCTTACGTCGCTGCCGGGCGCCTTCTGGGCTATGTCGAGGAGCACATGAATGCTTGGGATTGCCTGGCTGGGCAATTGCTGGTCGCAGAAGCGGGTGGCGTTGTCGAGGATCAGAACGCCGATGCGATGATCCGAAACGGCGGGCGCGTGATCGCAGGCACGCCAGATGTGTTCGAGACATTGCGCGAGATCGCAGAGAACGCATGGAACGTTTGACGTCTATGTCAAAGAGACCCAACCTGAATCAGGTTTGAGTGTCGCTTGATCAGCCTGCCAGAAATGGCCTTGTGAGGGCTGGTCATACTTGCGGTCGATCGAACGATCCGAAAGTGCGCACCAAAGCAATGTGCCCACTGCCCCATGTGTCGCGATTGCAAGATCCCCGGCACCATGCGTCTGGATTATCTCTGTTACTGCTCGATGAATGCGCCTCTGCGCCTCGACAGCTGTTTCCCAACCGCGATAGCTCGTATCCGGCTGAGCAAAGAAAGCATCGGCCGCGGCCTCGAAATCGTCCCGAGGCAAGTAACCGGTTGCGCTGCGGTCGTTCTCACCAAGACCCAAGTTGCAATTCACGGGTAGCGCTCGTGGTGCAGCAAGAATCTCACCTGTTTCGCGGGCCTTCCGCTCGCCACTGGTCCATATCTGCGTCACGTTGGACAAGACTTCACTGGATGCAAATTCAGTAGCGCGTTTGCGGCCCACAGCATTCAAGCCCCACTCAGTTATCGGGACGGCCGGATCGACAGAGACCTCGGGGTGCGAGATGATAATGAGTTTCGGCATTTAATCCGGCAAAAGAACGGGGCCTTTGTCAGCAAAGCCCATTTTGATTTTGGTGCCGGGATCAAGCGGCGCGTCGACGTCATCGTGTACGGCAAAAACCTGGCCGAATTCACCGGTCAGCGTGTATTCCATCCGAACGCCGACATAGGTCGCCTTGGCCACCGTGGCTGGTATGCCTTGGTCTGAACCGATGACCAGACGTGAGGGTCGCACGGCGATGGTCGCGGGTCCTTCGGACAATCCGCGGCGTGGTAGCGTGTGGTGATAGCCTTCTATTTCTATTGTTGCCGCGTCGCCGTTGATTTCGACGATTTGGCATTCCAAAAGGTTTGCTTCGCCTATGAAATCGGCGACAAACCGGTCGTTCGGGGCATCGTAAAGCTGGCGGGGTGTGCCCATTTGGGCGATTGCTGCGTTGCGCATGACGACAATCTCATCCGAGACCGCCAGTGCCTCCTCCTGATCGTGGGTCACGTAGACAACTGTCAAACCAAGATCTTGCTGGATTGCCCGAATATCCTCTCGCACCTGACGGCGAAGCTTGGCATCGAGGTTTGACAGCGGCTCATCGAACAGCAGTACCTGCGGCTCAAGAACTAGTGCACGGGCAACGGCAACACGCTGTTGTTGACCCCCCGACAGTTCAGAGGGAAGACGGTTGTCGAACCCCTGAAGACCAACAAGTTCCAATCCATTCAGAGCGCGACTGCGGGCTTCATCCTTTGCAAAGCCCGAGAATGTGAGGCCATACATCACGTTTTCCAGCACGCTCATGTGAGGGAAAAGCGCATATGACTGGAACACCATGGATACGTCACGGTCGGTGGCAGGCAATTTGGTCACGTCCCGATCTCCGATCAGGATCTTGCCCGAGCTTGCCATTTCCAACCCGGCAATCATGCGCAGAGTCGTTGTTTTCCCACAGCCTGACGGGCCAAGCAGTGTGACGAGTTTCCCAGCCTCGACGTTCAGGTTGATGTTGTCGACGGCAACGACATCCTTGCCGAACACTTTCGACACGTTCTCAAAGCGTACCGGGGCGGCCTTGGAACCGATTTTGGTGTCGGTCATGGCGATGTCTCCGATCCGTGCTGCGTGCGTCGGCCAATCTGGACCCGGCCGACGAGAAGTTGCAATAAGCCGACCGCCGCGAGCATCACGAAGATCAGCGTCGTCGAATAGGCGATCGCAAGGCCATAGTCGTTATTCTCGACCCGACCAATGATGTAGCTGGTCGCCATGTCATACTCTGCACTGACCAGAAAGATGACGGCCGAAATCGCCGTCATGGCGCGAACAAAGCTGTATACAAGCGCAGCAAGAATCGCAGGGCGCAACAGCGGCAGGATGACGTTTCGGAACGTCTGCCACGAGTTTGCACCAAGGGTCAGCGAGGATTCATCAAGGCTGCGGTCAAGCTGCGACATGCTCGCGATCCCTGCACGAACGCCAACCGGCATATTGCGGAAGATGAAGCTGACAACGAGAATGACACCCGTACCCGTGATTTCAATTGGCGGAACGTTGAAGGCCAGGATGTAGCTGACGCCGATCACTGTCCCGGGGATAGCGAAGGACAACATTGTTCCAAATTCGAAAGCGTTCTTGCCTGCAAAACTTTGTCTTGTCAGCAGATAAGCGGTCACCAGACCAACGGCGGCAGTCAATGGGGCAGCAATGGCCGCGATGGTTATGGTGGTCCAGAAACTGTCCCAAGCTGCCCCGGTCCAGCGAATACCCTCGTCTTCGAAGCGGACCGAGAATGCGGTGATGTAGTGCTTGATCGTTAGCGAGTTATCGACGCCCCACAACTCGACAACACTGCCGTAAATGATCATCGCGTAAACAACAATTGTGAACAGCGCCCAGCCCAGAGCGATGAGCAGTACCGGGACAGAAAGGCCAGTCGGCATCAGTGGATGAACGCCGGCATCCCCTTTGCCGGTGACGGTTGTATAGCTTTTCTTCCCCAGCCAGACACGCTGCGCGTAAAAGGCGGAAAGAGTAAAGAACAGCAGCACCATGGCCAGAACCGCGGCCCTGCCCTGATCGTATTGAGCGCCGACGATGGCAAAGAATATCTCGGTCGAAAGCACGTCGAAATTCCCGCCCAATACAAGCGGATTGCCGAAATCGGCCATGCTTTCGATGAAGCCCAGAAGAAATGCGTTCGCAAGACCAGGCCGCATCAGGGGCAAGGAAACCGTCTTGAATGTCTGCCATCTGCTGGCGCGGAGCGTTTGCGCCGCTTCTTCCATCGACGGAGAGACACCTTCAACCACCCCGATCAGAACAAGAAACGCGATTGGCGTAAACGCGAGTGTCTGGGCGATCAGGATGCCCGGCATTCCGTAAAGCCAGCGTGTCGGTTGCGTGCCGAACAGTTCGGCAAAGACCCGGGTGACAGACCCGGACAGGCCAAATAGCAGGATCAGCGCCAGGCCGATAACGAATGGCGGGGTGATTATTGGCAGAACGGTCAGAGCCCGCAGCGCGCGCTTGTAGCGGAAGCCTGAGCGCGTCACGACAAGTGCAAAGCAAAGACCCAGGACCGTGGTGATGACACCGACAAGGATGGCAAGGAACAGTGAATTCCAGGCTGCGCCACAACGCGCGCCCTGAAAACACCCCAGACCCCACAGTCGATCATCGAAAAACTTCGAGAAGAAGACCGCGATGGAATACGCGCCGTCTTCGGTGATGAAGGCAGCGAAAAGCATCTTCGCGATCGGAAAAAAGACAAACGCGGTGACAATTGTAATAACGCCTCCGATAGCGCTTACGACAAAGACGTCACCGTTAATGGCACCCCTTGCTGCAATCCCCTGAGTAAGCAGGAACAGAAAGCTTGAGGCGCATATCATCGCGCCATAGCCCATGCCGAACTGACGGTCGCCAAGTTCGCCAAACATCGCCTCCAACCAATTGAAGTTGAAACCTCTGATGCCAATGCTGAACCCTTGGGCGATCAGCCAGCCAAAGCCAAGCGCCCCTGACAGGATCAGTATGCGGGCGAAAACTGGATCAGATTTGGCGCGCTTCAACACCAGAAGCGGCAGGGCGAGTGCGATCAAAAGCGGCGCGAGCCAAAGTTTTTCGCCCTGCCCGATCAGAAATGCAGCGGGGGCGTAACCCTCATCGAATGGATAGCCGTCCAAAATCCACTCGAACGACCAAAGGCCGCCGTCGACCATATACCAAGGCAACAGGCAGAATCCGACCCACCCGGCCGTGATCCAGAAGATCAGGACCGGATGGGTCGTTTTTGAAGTCCGGTCAGTCATTTACTGCGGCAGAGTCGAAACCTCTTCGTCCCATTTCTGCAACAAACGCTTCCGTTCGTCTGAGGACCCATACTTTTTGAAGTCATAGTCAATCAGCTTGATCTGGCTCATGTCAGGTGCGCTTTCCGAAGTTTCCGCGCCTTTGTTCGATGGCACCTGAAACGCGTTGACTTGAAGGGCAAGGTTCTGAGCTTCGGGCGAGAGGGCCCAGTCATAGAACTTTTTCGCCTCTTCTTCGTTGCGGGCTCCTTCAATAATCGACATCGAACCGATTTCGTATCCTGTGCCTTCGCATGGTGCGACGACCTTAATCGGGAATCCTGAAACGGCCTGTTTCACGGCGTCATGCATGAAGACGATACCAATGGTGTTCTCACCACGACCGGCGGCCTTGATCGGCGCGGACCCAGACTTGGTATATTGGTTGATGTTCGAATGCAGGCCTTTCATGAACTCAAAACCTTCATCCTCGCCAAAGATCTGCACCATCGACGCCAGCGTGGTATAGGCCGTACCTGATGAGTTCGGGTTCGCCATCTGAACGTGGCCCTTGTATTCGGGCTTCAACAGGTCTTTCCAACAGGCCGGTTCGGGCAGGTTGTTGGCTGCGATAAGATCGGAATTGTAGCCGTAGCCCAGTGCGCCCGAATAGATGCCGATCGTTCTGTTACCCGCACTTTCTGCCTGGGATATCGCCCAATCATGAAGCTGATCGCGCATTGGCGAAATGTATTCCATCGTCAGGCCCTCTTCGGCGGCCTGCAAATGCGGATCACCCGTACCGCCCCACCAAACGTCTCCTTTCGGGTTCGAGCTTTCGGCGCGGATTTGTGCAAAGGTTTCACCTGACGATTTTCGCGTCATGTTGACGTCGATGCCTGTTGCATCTTCAAAGCTGCGCGCCATCAGTTGGCACCAATCTTCTTGCGCCGAACAATAAAATGTCAGTTTGTCGGCCTGTGCCGCCGACAGTGACGCGGCCAGGGCGATCACCGATCCAACCGTGGTGGATATCAATTTCCTCATTTTTTTCCTCCCTTTGAGCTTGATGCGTCCGGGTTTCCCGGTTCTTTCATGCCCTTCCTCATGCGGCCTGTCGAAGTTTCTTTATGACAATTTTGACTTCTGGATCGTCTGTCAGATTGTTCAGCAAATCTGACAGATCGCTTTCTTGTACCAACTTTGCGGCTTTTGCCGGTGAAAACCAGTGACGCGTACGTTCACCTTTTTCTTTCCAGCGTCGCTTCAGCTTTTCGACGACCATAGGGTAAAGGGTAACACGGCAGCGAACGCTGCTTCGCCCCTCGTATCGTTTGTCATAGAAAAAATGACCGATTGGCCGTTTCGATATGGTGCCGATAGCGCCTGCTTCTTCTTGCGCTTCTATTTCGGCGGCATGCCATGGTTTTTTACCGTCCATTAGCCATCCTTTCGGGATAACCCACCTGCCGGTATCCCGCGAAGTGACCATAAGAACGCGCAACTCGCCAGTCTTGTCCCAGCGCATCGGAAGCGCCGCAATCTGATCTGCCGTTTCGCTGTCGCCCATGCTGCTCCTCAATGCCACACGATCAAGAACCAAAAGGAAGCTGTCTTATTGGCAAGTTGGCCGGTCAACGCTTTGCCTTGGCTCGTATTCTGAATTTGATCAGCCTGAGCATCTTTGCTTTGCGCTTGGTAATATTTGTGTTCGCTCGAATTCTCACAATCTTCCGAGGGTTATGCAACAAAAAATATTGCATTATGACCGAAAGCCCACAAAAGTAAGTGTCGAAGCCTAGTCGGGTCGTCGGATGTCCAAAACTAAAACGCGCGGCAAAATGTCTGAAAAGAACCACAGCCGGGTAAAGAAATCCGACCGGCGCCAACAGATATTGTTGGAACTGAAGCTGCGCCCGCACGTTCGGATCAACGAACTGGCGCAGCGGTTCAACGTCTCCACCGAGACTGTACGCAGAGATTTCGATGCTTTATCGAATGACGGCTTGATAGCGCGGGCACACGGGGGGGCATCGGCCGCCGCGCAAGGCCACTATCCGGGTTTGGATGAACGGACAAACGCTCAGGTCGAGGAACGCGAACGGATAGGTGCCACAGCGGCAGGACTGATCCAGAGCGGTGAAACGGTCATGATCGATTCCGGCTCGACCACAATCGAAATGGCACGTGCACTGGCTTATATTGGTACCCCTTGCACGGTAATCACCAATTCCATTCCCGTAGCTATGACCCTTGGTCATGGGGCTGCACAAGTGCTGTTATGCCCGGGGGAATATTTGGCAATTGAGTCCGCAACGATCGGAACCGAGACGCTGGAGTTTCTGTCCCGTTTCAACGTCGACAGATGCATGATCGGTTCCTCGGGGATTTCGACGGATGGCCCTTCAGAAACGGTGCGCGGCTTTGCGGCAGTAAAGAGGGTGATGCTGACACGAGCCGAAAAACGGCACCTTCTTGTTGATTCCGGGAAATTCGGCCGGAAAGGCCTGTCTCAGGTAGGAGACCTTGACGACCTGGATTCGATAATCACCGACAAAAAACCAACAGAAGAATTGCATAACGCGATTGAAGGCGCCGGGGTCAACGTTCTCGTCGCCGGGTAGATGTTAAATGGCTGATTAACAGCGGACAAAAAGCACCGCACTTGACTGGGAGGAAAACATGAAGATCGATATCAAACTATTGCTTGGGGCGTCTGCAATCGTACTCATGTCGATAAGTGGAGCGGCGTCAGCGCAGGATTGTCCACGTGGTGACTTGGACGAGCGTTTTTGTGATGCCGACGGGGACTTGATCGCGGATATCCCCACAGATCCTTCCGAGCAGATAGATCCTGACACTTTGATTTTTGCCTATACTCCGGTTGAAGACCCTGCCGTTTACAAAACCGCGTGGTCTGACTTTCTTGACCATTTGAAAGCAGAAACTGGCAAGGACGTCGTCTTTTTTCCAGTCCAGAACAACGCGGCCCAGATCGAGGCGATGCGTTCGGGGCGTTTGCATATTGCAGGCTTCAACACGGGTTCCAACCCACTTGCGGTAAACTGCGCTGGGTTCCGTCCGTTCACGATTATGGCCTCAAAAGACGGAAATTTTGGTTACGAGATGGAGATTATCACCTATCCGGGTTCGGGCATCGAAAAGGTCGAAGACATCAAGGGAAAGCAACTGGCTTTTACATCGCCCACATCCAACTCGGGGTTCAAAGCGCCCTCGGCGATCCTGAAAAGCGATTTTGATCTTCTGCCCGAACGCGATTTCGAACCAGTCTACTCGGGCAAGCACGACAACTCGATCCTGGGTGTCGCCAACAAGGATTACCTGGCGGCTTCGATCGCGAACTCGGTAAAATCGCGGATGATCTTGCGCGATGTGATCAAGGAAGATGATGTCGTTACGATCTACAAGTCGCAGACCTTCCCGACCACAGGGTTTGGGACCGTTTACAACCTGACGCCCGAGTTGCAGGAGAAAATCCGCAATGCTTTCTTCAACTTCGACTGGGACGGCACGACACTGGAGGCGGAGTTCTCGAAATCGAACGAAGGCCAATTCCTCGAGATGACCTATCAGGAATTCTGGGACGTTATTCGTAAAATTGACGCGGCAAATGGCGTCTCTTACGCCTGCCAGTAATTTTTGGCTCATCCGGCGGGCCTGAAAGGGCCCGCTGTTCACCCTAATCTGGGGCATTTCATGCTGCGTCTTCAAAAGCTGACGAAAACATACAAGACCGGAGATCAGGCGCTGAAGGCGATTGATCTTGAGGTTCCAAAAGGACAGGTTCTTGCGTTGATCGGGCCCTCGGGCGCGGGCAAATCGACCATGATCCGCTGTGTCAACCGGTTGGTTGAACCGACAAGCGGCGGTGTCCTTCTGGATGACGTTGACGTGACCAAACTCGGCTCGGGTGCGCTGCGGAAAGCACGCCGCCAAATGGGCATGATCTTTCAGGAATATGCTTTGGTCGAACGCCTCACGGTGATGGAAAACGTATTGTCCGGCAGGCTGGGATACGTGGGATTCTGGCGCAGTTTCCTGCGGCGGTATCCGCAGTCGGATGTGGACGAAGCCTTCCGGCTGCTCGATCGGGTGGGGCTGTTGCACATGGCAGATAAACGGGCGGACGAACTCTCTGGTGGTCAGCGCCAAAGGGTCGGCATCTGCCGGGCACTGATACAGAACCCAAAACTGCTGTTGGTCGATGAACCAACTGCATCGCTGGACCCAAAGACCAGCCGTCAGATTATGCGTCTAATCACCGAGTTATGTCGGGAACGCGGATTGGCAGCCATTATCAATATCCATGATGTGGCGCTTGCTCAGATGTTTGTTCCCCGCGTCGTGGGACTCCGCTTTGGCGAAATTGTGTATGATGGGCTTCCCACAGGTCTTACCCCTGAGAAGCTGACCGAGATCTATGGGGAAGAGGACTGGGAAGCCACCATCGAAAAAGTTGACGAAGATGACGATGTCGAGGCTGCAGAATGAGCCATCGAGAACTTGACGACATGCTGGGAAAAGGCTGGCGTAAGCCTGCCTTTGTCAAGAACCCAATGCTCCGCTGGGCATTGTTCCTTGGCTTTTTCGCCTACCTGATCGCAGCCTTTATGACCATCGAAGTCGATTGGGGCCGGGTCTATGAAGGACTGGATCGAGGTTGGGCATTTGTACTTGCGTTCACCAGCCCGGACTTCATTTCACGATGGTCAGATATTTGGAGCGGCCTTCTGGAAAGTATCGTGATGACCGTGGCCGCGTCGGTCATGGGCATTCTGATATCGATCCCGATAGGGCTGGGGGCTGCACGCAATATCGCGCCATTGCCCATCTATATGATTTGCCGGGGCATCGTCGCGATAAGTCGGGCATTGCAGGAGATCATTGTCGCCATTTTGCTGGTGGCTATCTTCGGTTTTGGTCCATTGGCCGGATTTCTGACGCTTTCCTTCGCCACCATCGGGTTTCTCTCGAAACTTCTGGCCGAAGACATCGAAGCCATGGACAAGGTTCAGGCCGAGGCTATCAAGGCCTCTGGAGCGCGTTGGCCACAATGGATCAACTATGGTGTCCAGCCGCAAGTGATGCCGCGACTTGTGGGCCTTTCCATGTATCGGATCGACATCAACTTCCGGGAAAGCGCGATCCTCGGGCTTGTGGGGGCTGGTGGAATTGGTGCGACTTTGAACACCGCATTCGACCGCTATGAATACGACACTGCGGCGGCCATTCTCATTCTGATCATCGGCATCGTGATGGCACTTGAATACCTTTCGGGAATTATTCGAGCGAGGGTTCAGTAATGCCGATACTTGAACGCGACGATGCGCAAATCTGGCGTCGCCGGACAACCGGTCAGAGCTTGGTCCGTTGGTTCGGCTGGCTGTTGGGCGTGGCGATCTTTGTTTACTGCTGGCAGCTGATCTCAGAGTCGACGACTTGGTTTTTCGTCTGGGACGCACCCCGCATCGCCAATGATATCTGGACCCGTGCGACGCCCCCCAAATGGGAGTACATCACCCAGTTGGGCCGTCCGATTTGGGACACGCTAAACATTGCCACCCTGGGAACAATCATCGCCCTATGCATGGCAGTGCCCGTCGCCTTTTTGGCGGCCCGCAACACCACGCCATCGGCCTTGTTCATCCGCCCGATTGCCCTGTTGGTCATTGTCTCGACCCGCTCTATCAACTCGTTGATCTGGGCGCTTCTTCTGATCGCGATTATTGGTCCCGGAGTGTTCGCCGGTGTCATAGCAATCGCCATTCGTTCAATCGGGTTTTGCGCAAAGCTTCTTTACGAAGCGATTGAGGAAATCGATCACTCTCAGGTCGAAGCAATTACGGCAACCGGTGCTTCACGCTGGCAGGTCATGGCCTATGGGATCGTACCGCAAATCCTACCAGCTTTCGCGGGCATTGCCGTCTTCCGTTGGGATATCAACATCCGCGAGTCCACAGTGCTCGGGCTGGTTGGAGCCGGGGGTATCGGGTTGCAACTCTCAGCTTCGCTCAACGTTCTGGCTTGGCCACAAGTCAGCCTGATCCTGATTGTCATTCTCGTCGCGGTTATGATCAGCGAATGGGTTTCGGCGAAAGTACGAGGGGCCATCATTTGACCGGGTTCTCTGCGCAAGAGGCTTTTGACGCCTACGAGGCTGTACGACATCGCCTGCCGCAAACCAGATCTACTGAATTGAGCTATCGCCAGGCGGACACGCTGGAGGACATAGCTCATGAGTTTGACGTGTTCCTCCTCGATGCATTCGGGGTTCTCAATATTGGTGAAACGGCGATACCGGATACGCCAGATCGGGTCAGGACGCTGAAAGCCGCCGGCAAACGTGTTCTGGTCGTGTCGAATGCCGCTGGGTTTCCCCACGCAACCCTTATGGAGAAGTACACGAGGCTTGGTTACGATTTCGCACCACAAGACGTGATCACCAGCCGGGCCACGTTGTTGTCTGAACTGAACGGCCAAAGTGATTTGCATTGGGGATTGATGGCGACCCCCAGTGCCGGCCTTCGCGATCTGGAGGGGCTGAAACTGTCCTATCTGGAGGATGATCCGAAGCCTTACGAAACCGTCGACGGGTTCTTGTTGATCGGGTCAGCGGTTTGGACTGAAGCGCGACAAGCCATGTTGGAGGCCACTTTGCAAGAGCGTCCCCGCCCGGTATTGGTCGGCAACCCTGACATCGTCGCTCCGCGCGAGTACGGTTTTTCCAAGGAACCCGGTCTTTACGCGCACCGGCTGGCAGACCGGACAGGCGTCGCCCCCCGGTTCTTTGGGAAGCCTTTCGCCAATATCTATGATATTGCTTTCCAACGTCTCGGGCACATCGACAAGTCCCGGGTTCTGATGGTTGGCGACAGTCTTCACACCGACATACTGGGCGCACGAGAAGCAGGCATACCTTCCGCACTCATCTCGGGATACGGTTTCTTCGCAGGGCATGATGTTGAAGCAGCAATCATGAAGGCCGGGATAGCACCGAACTTTGTTTTAAACCGGCCTTGATGTCAGGGCGTTCCGCTTGGATATGTTTTCCTGTCAACTCGAACATCGGGTGACTCTGCGTTGCGAACATGCCGCCCAAATGGATGAAGCGCCGCGTGTGAACGGCCGCTTTGGAAAACCCATCCGCAACAACTGAACTCTGGGCTCATGTCCGGCTTGGGCCGCATTCCGACCTTTGCAAAGCCCGTTTTCTGCGCATGGCCGTCGCCGGCTTTACGGAGCATGTCTGCCTTGGAAGGCTCTGGGTTCGTCAGATTGCAATGTTCCGTAAATGCGATTGGCATGTTTCGGGTTGGATGGAGTGGTCGGGATTATTGATGCGCCCGACCCCCCTGCCCCCACCTTTCACCGCCCCACATGTCAGTGTCGTCAGAAAGCAAATCTTCTTACGATTTGCGGGACATTCAGTCGGTCTCGCCAAAACCTTTCGGTACCGGCAGATCAGGCAGAGTTGCCGCACGTTTTTGCAAGGCCCGCCCGATGACCACACGGCTGATTTCCGTCGTCCCGTCCACGATCCGCAGCATTTGCGCAAGGCGGGACAAACGATCCAGACCGTAGGGCTGCAACAGCCCCGCACCACCCAGGACCTGCGTACAGGTGTTCGCAGCTTTCACGGCGGCATCGGGCACGAACCTTTTCGCATGGGCCGCCATCAAGGGGCCTTCGGGCGTGCCAAGGGAGTCTGCCGCCTTTCGGTAGAGAAGCTTTGAGGCTTCAAGGTCGGTTGCAACCTCGCCCAGCATCCACTGGATCCCGTCCAGATCAAGGTTCCTGCCGCCAAACATCTTTCGGTTCTTGGAATAGGACAACGCCGTATCCAGCGCAGATTGCATCAATCCACAACATCCTGAGGCAATCGAAACACGAGCAATGTCGATGGCCATGAGCGCGCCTTGAAGGCCCTGACCAATGGGCAGGATGATGTTGGTTTCATCGACCACGACCTTGTCCATGTACATTTCGGCCAAGGGCAAGAAGTTGTAGGACGGGGTATCATAAAGCGGCCCAAAACTGAGGCCCGGTGCGTCGGCGGGAATGGCGATCATCGCCATGTCCTTGTGGCCGGGTGCGTCGCTGGTCTTGACCACGGTGAAATAGATATCCGCCTCGGTCGCCAGGCTGACCCATGCCTTCGCGCCGCTGATCGTCCATGTGCCGTCGTCATTGATCACGGCGCGCGAATACATGTTTGTTGCGTCCGATCCGGATTGTGGTTCGGTCAGTGCAAAGTTCGCCAGCTTGCGTCCAGATGTCAGGTCCCGCGCCCACTTTTCCTTGAAGGCATCTGTGCCATAGCCGCAGCCCGCGAAGGTACAGATGTTGTGCATCGACAGCGCAAAGGCATATGCGCCATCGCCCCGTCCCAGTTGTTCATAAACCTGAATGCCCTCGGACAGCGGCAGGGCCTGCCCGCCGAACTCTTCGGGGGCGTAGAGCCCCGCCAAGCCAACGGCCCCGGCCTTGTCCGAAGCATCGCGCGGCCACTTCTTCGCGGCGTTCCAGGCATCCACATTGGGCAGGATCACCTGCTCGGCGTGGTCGTGTGCGGCTTGGAGTATGGTGTCGAGTTTGTCTGACATTGGCGGATCCTTTCACGACAGTCATTCTCAGATGGCGCCACAATCTGGAAGCCATGGATGAGCGGGATGATGAGTTTTGAGGGCGAAACTTCTGATAAGAACGTTTTTCTACAGCAAGATCTAGCGATCCAGCCCGCTGGGGACCATCTCGTGCAATGACAGATCATTGTCCAAAAGTGACAAAACGGGCACCCTACATTTGCACCCTGCGATATGAGCTGGGCGTGCTTCCGGTCCAGCGTTGAAAGGCCCGGTGGAAATTGGCTGCCGACGAAAATCCGACATCATGTGCGATGGCTTCAACGCTTTTGCGCCCCGCTTGAAGATCACGGATAGCGATGTCACGCCGCAAGGCGTCCTTGATGGCCTGAAATGATGTTCCATCCGCATGCAGCCTGCGGATCAGGGTGCGGGGGGTCATGTGCATCGCGGATGCTGTCCGGGTCAGGGTTGCCGCGTCCCATCCCGATTGGACCAGATAGGTGCGCACCCGCAGCGATTGGGTGTGCTCTCGCGAACTGGTGAAGATCCAGTCTCGGGGTGCGTTTTGCAAAAACCTGTCAAGGTCATTTGTGCTGCGCGCCTGCACTGGACCCAGTGCATTCGGATCGAACGAAATCGCGGTGGCGCCTTGACTGAACCGTAGCGGTGCCGGAAAGATGATCGCGTAATCCTGATCAAAGCCGGGGCGCTCAAACACGAAATCGACAGCCTTGACCGGAACTTCGTGCCCCGCCAGCCAGGACATGAGCCCATGGGCAAGTTTGAGTATCAGCATGTGCCCGAACCGCTGAACTTGAGCTGCGCCATGTGGCTTCAGGGTAAGCACCAACATGTTATCGGCGTCATCCAGATCAAACCGATAGTCATCCAGCAACAAGTTCCAGAAGGTCGAAAAGCGATATAGTGCCGATGAAAGAGACGTGGCTTCCCGGATTGTCGTCAAAAGGTGTTGCAGGGCTCTAGGCCGGATCGGGCGGCTCCAAAGCCCCATCATCTCGTCACCGGTCTCAACTGCGGCAAGTTGATAGAGACATACGATCTGATCCAGCGTGACGCGGCCATGAGGGTGACGCGTATCCGCGACCAAACCCGACCGGCCGAGAAGCGATGACATCTGCGCCTCGGGGCATAGCGTACGCAATGCCGCCAACCAGTCATCGATAAACTGGCTGGAAACCGTGGACAGGATCGTTGGTGCGGCATTGGTCATGACGTGCAAGGAGGTATCACCAATTCCGGTCGAGATGAAACACGGCGAATGTAGGTTGCGGATTGGCAATGTCTTCACCAAACAACGCTCTGCTTGAACTCAATTCAGTGGGCCAGCGCCCCAGTTCGCCGCACCGGTCATCGAATATTGCTGCGCGGCGGCGGGCAGAGCATTTGTTTGCAACGGCAAGCAATCTTGCGAATGAACTGGGCGCTCTTTTTGCTCGGGCCGTCCAATGCCCCAAATCCCGGGCTGTAGACGGCCAAAATTTAATCAGTCAGGCTTTGATAATGAGCAGCTGAGAGGCTGTCACAGGCACCAATTCCGAAACATCGCAAAAATAAATAGCAATTTTTTTGAATACTTTTACCATGTGGTCAAATTAGGGGGCAGATGAATGTTTGACATCATCATCAGAAAGGCCAGCTTGCCGGATGGCCGCGAACCGGTGGATATTGCGATCAAGGGCGACCGTGTTGCAGAAATTGCCGCTGACATCACGGGTGAGGCGCGTGAAGAAATTGACGCAACGGGCCGCCTGGTTTCACCTCCGTTCGTCGACCCGCACTTCCATATGGACGCCACCCTGAGCCTCGGGTCGCCACGTATGAATGTCTCGGGCACACTTTTGGAGGGCATCGCGCTTTGGGGAGAACTGAAGCCCCTTCTGACGCCCGAAGCGGTGATTGAGCGGGCCATGCGATATTGCGATTTGGCCGTGTCGCAGGGATTGCTGGCCATCCGTTCGCATGTGGATGTTTCGTCAACTCCGTTGGTGGGTGTCGAAGCTTTGCTGGAAGTGCGCAAGCAGGTTGCCCCTTATATTGATTTGCAATTGGTGGCATTCCCGCAAGATGGCCTCTATCGATCGGAACATGCCGAAAAGAACCTGATCCGGGCGCTCGATATGGGGGTCGATGTGGTGGGCGGCATCCCGCATTTTGAACGCACGATGTCGGAAGGCGCCCGATCTGTCACGAGGCTGGCCGAGATTGCCGCAGATCGCGACCTGATGCTGGACCTGCACTGTGATGAAAGCGACGATCCGATGTCGCGCCATGTGGAAACCCTCGCCTATGAGACCACGCGCCTCGGGCTCGGGGGTCGAGTGACTGCAAGCCACGTTACCGCGATGCATTCATACGACAACTACTATGCTTCGAAGCTTATTCCGCTGATCGCGGAAAGTGGCATGAACGTCGTGCCAAACCCGCTTATCAATATCACGCTGCAAGGCCGCTCGGACACGTATCCGCGCCGCCGTGGCCTGACCCGCGTACCAGAATTGCGGGCAGCGGGTGTGAACGTTTCCTTCGGGCAGGATTGCACCATGGATCCATGGTATTCTCTTGGGTCCGCCGACATGCTGGAAGTGGCCCATATGGGCGTGCATGCGGTGCCGATGACATCCCGCGAAGCGATGGAATGGGCTTTCACATCCGTTACCCAGAACGGTGCCAAGACCATGGGTCTGCCCGACCCGACAATTCGCAAAGGCGGCCCAGCCAACATGGTTATGCTGCAAGCGCGTGACCCGATTGAAGCTGTTCGCATGAAAGCCACACGTCTTGCCGTCATCAAAAACGGCCAGGTGCTGGCGCGTACCGAACCAAAACTGGCCGCGCTTTCCTTGCCCGGCCGCCCCTCGACCCTGGATCCCGCGGATTACGCGCCCAGGCCCAATATTCAGGAAGCCCAAAAACAAGAATAGTTGCCACCAACAGAAGAGGATACTCCGATGAAACTCACCACTACACGTCGTCAACTGATGGTCGGCGCTGCGGCCACGCTGGCCCTGCCGGCTTATATCCGCCGCGCCAATGCACAATCTGCGACCCGCGTCGCTGGCGTGCATATGTCTCCGGTCGAAAATGCGTGGAACAGCCGGATCCACGTGGCGATGCAGGAAGCCGCCGAGGCTGGTCTGATCGAATATGAGTTTTCAGAGGGTGTAGCTCCGACCGACTATCCCCGTGCGATGCGCGAATACGCCGAAGGCGGCGCGCAAATCATTTGGGGCGAGTCCTACGCGGTGGAACGCGAAGCACGCGAAGTGGCGGGTGACTACCCCGATACCGCGTTTCTGATGGGGTCCTCCGGCGGACCGGAGGGCGACAATTTCGGTGTCTTCGGCACCCGCAACCACGAAGCGGCCTATCTGGCCGGAATGCTTGCCGGCCAAATGTCGGAAAGCAATGTTTTTGGTTCCGTCGGCGGTTATCCGATCCCCGAGGTGAACCTGCTGATCAATGCTTTCCGGATGGGCGTCAGTGAAGTGAACCCTGACGCCACCTTCCTCAACGGTTTCATCGGAGCATGGTTTGATCCGGCCCGCGCACAGGAAGCCGCGATTGCCCAGATCGATGCAGGCGCGGACATCCTGTTTGGTGAACGCATTGGCACCGCAGATGCCGCTCAGGCGCGCGGCGTGAAGGCCATCGGTTCCCTGATAGACTATACGCCGCGCTATCCCGGTACGGTTTTTGCCAACGCGATATGGAACTATGGGCCAACCATCGAAGCCATCGTGGCGGATGTTCAGGCCGGCAATCCCACCGGGCGCAACTATACCGAATATTCCTTCATGGCCCATGGCGGCAATGAGTTGATCTATGTCGCCGACGAAGTGCCTGCCGACGCCATCCCTGCGATGGAGGCCAAACAGGCCGCGATCCGATCCGGCGAATGGGACGTTCCGATCGACGAAAGCGAGCCCTCCTGATCCCGGGGGCTTTGACGTGACCGATGCCACGGCTCTTGCAGCTGCCGTTTCGGCGGGGCAGGTCACTGCCACCGACGCGATGGAAGCAAGCCTTTCCGCCTGCCACGCGCATGCGGATCTGGGCGCCGTGGTGTTTCGGGACGAAGACATGGCCCGCGCCGGTGCGGAGGCGGCAGATGCAGCGCCATCAGACCGACGCGGGCCTTTTCACGGGGTGCCGTTCCTGGTCAAAGACCTCGGCGGTTCCGCCCAAGGGTTGCCCGCGGCTGCCGGGTCTGCGGCAATCCGCGCGCGCGGGCAAAAATCCGAAACTGACAGCTGCCTGCTACATGACTTGCGCCAGACCGGCCTGATCCCTTTTGGTGTGTCGGCAACACCGCCATTCGGCCTTTCCCTGACATGTGAACCAGATGGCATGGCCGCGGCCCGCAATCCATGGAATCCTGCGTTGACGCCCGGTGGCTCATCTGGCGGCGCCGCGGCTGCGGTTACAAGCGGCATCGTCGCCATTGCTCATGCCACGGATGCTGCCGGATCTATCAGAGTCCCTGCCGCGTGTTGCGGCTTGACCGGGCTCAAGCCGTCTCGTGGTGCGGTGCCCGGAGGTCCTGATTTTGCCAATCACCTGATGGGGATAGCGTCAGAACTGGTTCTGGCGCGGTCCGTTCGCGATGTGAAAACTGCCTTTCAAGCCGTAGCTCAGCCCATGGCCCCGGTATTTCCGGCAGACCGCGCCCGCATCGCATTGGCACTGCCCGAGCGTTGCGGAACTGACCAGTGCAAAGCCACCAAGGATGCGGCTGACGCTCTGCGAGACGCAGGTTGCGAAGTGCATGACATTTGCGCCCCGGACAAGATGGGGGCGGAGGCTCATGCAATCGCCCGCACGATACTGGCTGTTTCGCTGGCCGAGTGGCTCATTGCACTCAGGATATGTGATGACCAGGTTCCACCACTTGCCGCCGCCATGGCTGCCGAGGGCCGCGCCACATCTGCCACCGCGCTTTTTGCGGCCTCAAGACAGCTTGCTCGTCTGACATATCGTGCTCGCAAGCTTTTCGATTCTGCCGATGCTGTGCTGATGCCTGTCCTATCGTCTGCGCCGCCCGGTATTGGCACTTTGGACCTGTCTGGCGCTTCCGCAGATGAACACATGGCGCGGCTGGAGGCCTTTGCCCCAAACGCGGCCCTTGCCAATGTCGCAGGCTTGCCGGCTTTGGCATTGCCTGTTGGCATGGCAAATGACCTGCCGATCGGTGTGCAACTGATGGGACCACCCGGCTCGGATCTTGCGCTGCTGAAACTTGGCGCTTTGATCGAGTCGCGCGCGCCCGAACTTACCTTTCCGTCTCCAATCGCAGGCCTGCCCACATGAACAAGGTTCTGGAACTTCACGGCATAACAAAGCGTTTTGGAACGCTTACCGCCAATGATGATGTGACCCTGACACTGGCCGAGGGTGAAATCCTTGCATTGTTGGGTGAAAACGGCGCAGGTAAGACGACGCTGATGAACATCCTGTTCGGCCATTACGCAGCCGACGAAGGCTCTGTCAGGGTGTTCGGCAAAGCGTTGCCTCCGGGTCTGCCCCGCGCAGCGATCGAGGTGGGTGTGGGAATGGTTCACCAACACTTTACGCTTGCGGGCAACCTCACGGTTCTTGAAAACGTCATGCTTGGTTCAGAACCCCTGACACACGCCCGGTCCGCACGTGGCGAGGCGCGCGCAAAGTTGTTGCAGATCGCGGATCGGTTCGGTCTGCCCGTGAACCCCGACGACAGGATTAAGTCCCTGTCCGTGGGCGAACGTCAACGTGTCGAAATTCTGAAAGCACTGTACCGAGACGCGCGCATACTGATCCTGGATGAACCCACGGCCGTTCTGGCCCGGCCCGAGGCAATGCGCCTGTTCGAGACGCTGCGCGACATGACGAAAGAGGGTCTGTCGCTTATCTTCATCAGTCACAAACTGCATGAGGTCATGGCGGCCTCTGACCGTGTGGCCGTTCTTCGTGGCGGCAAGTTGGTCGCGGAACGCAGGACCTCGGAAACCACAACCGGAGAGTTGGCGGAACTGATGGTTGGCCGCAAAGTGGAACGACCCGTTCGTCAAGACCACGAGATTGGCGCGCCAGTCCTGATCGCAAACGATGTGCGCGTGGAAGACGACGGTGAATTGCGGCTGGATGACGTGTCATTCACCGTCCACGCTGGCGAGATCCTTGGTATCGTCGGCGTATCAGGCAATGGTCAGGCCTCGCTTGGCGGGCTGTTGTCTGGATTGGTTCACCCTAGCGCCGGGCAGTTGACACTCCTGAACCAGGATATCGGCCATCTGGGCCCGCGTGGCATGATCCGGGCAGGCGCTGGCAGGGTACCGGAAGACCGCCATGCAGAAGGTGTCGTGGGTGAATTGAGCCTGTGGGAAAATGCAGTTCTTGAACGTCTGCGCACACCGGAGTTTTCGCGGCGAGGCTTTGTCCGACAACGCGCCGCCCGAGAATACACCGCGGGGCTTATCGAACGATTTGACATCCGAGGGGCCAGTCCCGACACGCGCACACGGCTGCTGTCTGGTGGCAACATGCAAAAGCTGATCCTGGGGCGAGTCCTGACCAACGGACCGCGTTTCGTGCTCGCCAACCAGCCGACGCGGGGCCTTGATGAAGGGGCGATTGCCGCGGTTCATGCCGAGCTTTTGGCCGCACGGGCCGAGGGTGCCGCGATCCTGCTAATTTCAGAGGAACTGGAAGAAGCCGTAGCTCTTTCAGACCGGATACAGGCGATCGTAAAGGGTCGATTGTCGAAACCGATATCCGCTGATGAAGCTGACCCGCAACGCCTTGGCCTGATGATGGCAGGTGTCTGGAAGGAAGATGATGATGCGGCTTGAACGACGCACATATGTACCGCTGTACCTTGTGGTCATTGCGCCGCTGGTCGCAATCTTTACCGCGTTGTTATTGGCTGCGGGTCTAATTGCAGCGGCAGGTGTGAACCCGCTGACTGCCTATGGTGAAATGCTGACCGGTGCGCTTGGTTCGCGCCTTTCGATCACCGAAATGCTGACCCGCGCCACGCCACTGATCTTCACCGGGCTTGCTGCTGCCGTCGCTTTTCGGGCCCGGCTTTGGAACATCGGCGGCGAAGGGCAGTTCTTTGTCGGCGCGCTGATTACCGCGTGGATAGGGCATTCTCTCGGGGTTTCCGGATGGATCGGTATTCCGATTTTGATGGTGGCGGGCATGGCGGGGGGCGCGGCCCTGTTGGCGGGCCCCGCTTATTTGCGCCTGCGTTTCGGGGTGGATGAGGTGGTGACTACCCTGCTGCTCAACTTCATTGTGATCCTTTTCGTCGGCCTCATGATCGAAGGTCCGATGCGCGATCCGATGGCTTTTGGCTGGCCTTCCTCAGTGCCCGTGGGCGCAGAGTACCGCCTGCCGGATCTTATCCCCCGCACGCGCCTTCATATCGGGTTGCTTTTTGCCATCGCGGCAGCAGGTGTTGTTTGGCTGATCCTGGCCCGCACGGTTTTTGGGGCCGAAACCCGCGCCGCAGGCTTGAACGCCAGTGCCGCCGCCTTTGCCGGAATCTCCCTTCCCAAAACGATTATGGGTGTGGCCCTGCTTTCAGGCGCTTTGGCGGGGCTGGCAGGTTCCGTCGAAGTCATGGGCGTCACAGCCGGGGTCACCACAACCATGAGCCCCGGATTCGGCTATGCCGGTATCGTCGTCGCAATGCTGGCCGCATTGCATCCGGCCGGTGTGGTCACCGCCGCGGTTTTCGTCGCCACCGTTTTTGTCGGGGCCGACGCCATGAGCCGCGCAACCGGCGTTCCCAGCTTCATTGCCGACGTGATCGTGGCGCTCTGCCTGCTCACAATGATCGTGGCCCTTCTTTTCACAACGTACCGGGTGCGCCGATGAGTGATGCAATTGATCTGCTGCTGAACACCAGCCTCTGGGCGTCCGTGCTGCGCATTGCAACGCCGCTTATTTTCGGAGTCCTCGGCGCGTTGCTGTGTGAACGTTCGGGTGTGCTCAATCTGGGGATCGAGGGGATCATGACCATGGGCGCGATGAGCGGTTGGCTTGCCGTCTACATGGGCGCGCCTTTGCTGGTGGGCCTGATGTTCGCGGCACTTTGCGGCGCAATGTTGGGATTGCTGCACGCCATGCTGACGGTCCCGCTTGGATTGTCTCAACATGTCTCGGGGCTTGGCATCACGCTGTTTGCATCCGCGCTGGCCTACTACCTTTACCGGTTGCTTGTTGAAGTGGGCGATCTGCCCCCGACGATAGAACCCTTCCAGCCAGTCGATGTTCCGGGTATTTCCGATATTCCCATTCTGGGTCCGATCCTGTTCTCCCAGGCTCTGCCGACCTACCTCGCGCTGTTTGCGGTGGCTGTGATGGCCTACGTCCTTGCCCGGACACCGCTGGGGCTGGCCATTCGCATGACCGGTGAAAACCCGCACGCGGTTGAGGCGCAGGGGCTGAACCCCATTCGCATTCGCATAGGTGCAGTGGTTGTCGGATCAGCGTTGATGGCAGTGGGTGGCGCGTTCCTGACGACAACGGCGTTCAACAGTTTTTTCCCGGGCATGGTTCAAGGACGCGGCTGGATCTGCATCGCGCTGGTTGTGTTCGCAAGTTGGCGTCCGGGCAAGGCATTGATCGGTGCCGTGCTGTTTGCATTTTTCGATGCATACCAGCTGCGGCTGCAAACGGCGATTGAAGGCGTGCCATACCAACTCTTCCTGATGGCACCCTATGTGCTTTCCATCGTCGCACTCGTTCTCGTTGCCCGCAGGGCCGAAGTCCCTGCTGCGCTGATGGCACCCTATAGGCGCGGTGAACGTTAGGATCAGGTTTCACAGCCAGTGGATGACTGATCGTTGCAAGCGCGAAAGGGGCAGGACATACATGAGACATCGCTCATAGCGGGTTGCGACATTGGTGCCTGTGCCTTTCGTGTTGGCGGGATTTTGCGTCAGCACCTTGGGCAAGAAGCCATCGATCGCAATGCAACACGCCAATAACCGCTGGCAAAGACGATAAGAAAAGGCGGCCTCTGACGATGAGAAGCCGCCTTTTGTCTTTCGTTCTGACGTAGTTGCCTAGTTGGCTGCCGCCTGCAATCTCCGACGGTCAGCGGCGGTTGCATTTCTCTCGACAACGGTCCGGTTGAACGGGTCCTTCAATTCGTAACGGCCAAACTCGATCTCTTCTTTCCAGCCATTGGCATAGTTCACTTCGATATTGTTGCCCTGACGTTCAACTTTCGTCGGGCGGCTTCCCGCAGAACCTCCTTGGCCGGACGAGCGCACGTTGTCGATCGAGATACCGTCTGCCAATGACCGGAGCCTTGAGACATCGGCGCCTGTCGCCAGCCGTTCTTCCACAGTCCGGTTCTGAGCATTCTTCCTTTCATACCGACCGTTTTCGATTTCTTCCTTGGTTCCATCGGCATAGCGCACTTCGATGCCGTTGGCGTTCGTCTCAACCTTCGTTATGCCGGCAGAGCGCGATGACCCGCCCCCTGACCGGGATTGATCCTTTTTGCCGCTGCCTCGATTTGAACGCGCCGAATCGTCGTCATCATCTTCATCGTCATCATCGTCGCGGCCACCTTTGCCGGATCCGGAATTGTCGTCCCGATCGTCGTCGCGGTCATCGTCCCTGTCGTCGTCGCGATCATCGTCGCGATCACCACCGCGACCACTGTTGCCCGACCCCGAGTTGTCGTCCCGTTCGCCGCCACGATCATCCCCCCGATCGTCATCGCCTCCATCCCCGTCTTTTCCGCTGCCGCTTTTGGCAAAGGCATAGGCTGGTTCAAGGTGTAGGCGACCTTCCGCGTCAAACTTCGGCACGTAAGGCGTCGCGGCAATCAACGAAGCCAGTGCTGCGGTGCTAAGAAGCTGGCCCAGTTTTCCTTGAAGTTTCATATTTTCGCCTCCAGTTCTGTTCGACCCAACTCATGGTGTCGGTGACAGGTTATCCGGGGCTTTGCTTCCCGACATCGGGCTTAGGTCTGATGAATTGCAGGCCGAACGTCCCGGCCAAAACCACGACTTCGGTCGTAGTCGATTGCACCGAATGGTTTAAGAAACCTGGCTCGGTTATGCTCCGTTGCCCTTCAGTTCGTCATCGGGTTCGAGATGAATGAAAAAGACAGAGCCCGGATAAAGCCGTTCCAATGCGTGTTCGATTTCATTGCAGATGTCATGGGCTGCGCTGACCGGCATTGCGCCTTCCACAACAAGGTGAAACTCGACGAAGATGACATTCGCGGATCTGCGCCCCTTGAGGTCGTGATATTCCAGCGCAGCGCCCAGATTGTTTTCAATGGTGCTGGAAACAACCTGCAAGTCATGGTCAGAAAGGCTTACATCCATCAGGCCGTCAACGGACGCACGAATGACTTTCCAACCTTCCCACAGGATGTTCAGCGCGACCAGAATGGCAAGGATCGGGTCAAGGATCAGCCAGCCGGTGACAAGTGCAAGCATGAGCCCCGCGATAACACCAACTGACGTCATGACATCTGTAAAAATGTGCCGCGCGCTTGCCTCCAATGCAGGCGAACCCTCGCGCCTGCCGCTTTTGAGCAACAAGTAGGCCCAAGCGCCATTCACACCCGTTGCAATGACATTGACGGTGATTCCAAGAAAAGGCGCATCCTCAAGATGCGGATTGGGAAGTGCCTGCACGGCCTCTCTGATGATCAAGAACGCCGCCAACACAATCAATGCGCCTTCGACAACAGCGGAAAGATACTCAGCTTTCTTGTGACCAAAGGGGTGGTTTTCGTCAGGGGGCTTGTTTGCAACCCGAACCGCAAAGTAAGCCAGCAGGGCCGCTGCGACGTTGACGGTGGATTCCATCGCGTCCGACAACAACGCCACCGAACCTGTCAGCCACCAGGCCAGCAGCTTCAGGGCCAGTACCGCCAGGGATATCGGAATGGACCAAAGCGCGATCTTTTGTGTCATTTGGCCACGACCCTCAATCAATCATGAACAGAAACGCGGGGGAGTGCTGCGCTCCGGTGCCCAGAACGTAAAACAGGAGTTTGGCGAAAAGGGAATAGGCCTTACGGCTTCGTGCTGGCGGCTGGCAAGGACATCTGGCATCGGCAGCATGGCACCAACAAGGGTTACTCAGACGGCGAGCCTGTCGGAGACGCGGGCACGGCCTTGAGATAGGCCGCAATCGCCAGACGGTCGTCATCCGTAAGGCGGGATGTGTTTTCGATGACTTCCACCATCTCGCCACCCGCGCTGTCATAATCCGGCGTGAAGCCGGATTTCAGATACTCGGCAATATCAGCCTCGGACCAATCCAGCTGGGCAGAGGTCAGCCCGGGGATGCGTCCCTTTCCGTTGGGGTTTGGTGCACCTGTCAACCAGAGATCGCGTTTCAGGCCCCCTAGCCCGTTGCGCGGCGTGTGGCATTCTGCGCAATGTCCCAACGCCTCTACCAGGTATCGGCCTTGAATTTGCTGGTCAGTCAGATCGCCTTCCACAACCCAGCCCGATTTCAAAAACAACAGCTTCCACCCGCCCAGCCCGCGTCGAATGTTGAAGGGAAAGCCAACCTCGTGCGCCGCGCTTTGGGTTGGAACCGCCGGCAGAGTGCCGAGGAAGGCATGCAGCGAAACAACGTCCTCGGCTGACATGTTGGCGTAGGACGTATAGGGAAATGCGGGAAAATAGTGTTGTCCTTCTGGCCCGGTCCCGTGAAGCAGGGCATTGGCCAGATCCAATGCGGACCACGATCCGATGCCGGCAACCGGATCACTGGATATGTTCGGGGCTATGAAGGTGCCGAAATCCGTCTCAAACCGACGGCCGCCAGCGAGTACCAGCTTTTCCTCTCCCGTTGCGTTCGGTGCAGAATGGCAGGACGCGCACCCAGCCGCATAAAACACTTCCTCACCTCGACTGAGATCAGGGACAACACCGTTCAATCGTGTCTGATCAACTCTATTCGGGCGGGTCAGCACCAAACCGACCAGCCCGACCACTACAGCAATACCTGCGGCGAAAATGAACAAACGCCGCATGGCCAGCGCTCCTTTAGTCTTTCGGTGCCCTGTAAGCTTTGTGACATGCCGAGCACGATCCGCCCAGATCACCCATCGCCGCCTTCAGGGCATCGACATCCTGGCCTGCCGCCGCCTGCATCGCAACGGCGGCTTCGGCCATGGCCTGACCTTTTGCACTTACATCCGGGAAGTTCTCCCAGATGGCTGGCAAGGCCCGAGTGGACGGATCGGATGCATTATCGGATCCGGCAGGCCACATCACGGATTGATCGATCTGCGTCAGAACTACCAGGTTATTCGCAGCCCGTTTTGCTGCCTCGGAATCATATTCAATCTCTCCCTTGGCCATGCCGCCCAATGTGCCAAGATTGAAGGCATAGAGCTGCATGATTGAGGTCCGAGCCTTCACCGCGGGATTTTCGCTTTCATGGGCGATGGCTGATCCAATGACGGCTACCGACAACAAACCTGCCGCAACGGCCGAGATTCTCTTAATCATTGTGCGTCTCCCTGTTCAATGCGTCGAATACTAGCCTGAACAATTTTTCTTGTAATTGTTTGTTATTCGTCGTTCCTTGTTAATTTATGAACAACCAAAACTGGGATGACTTTCGATACGCGCTGGCCGTAAGGAAACACGGATCACTGAATGCGGCTGCCGGGGCACTGGGTGTTACTCATGCAACCGTGCTGCGCAGAGTCGCCGCGCTTGAAGACCGTTTTGGATGCGTGATCTTTCAAAAACACCCGTCAGGGTACACCGCCCTGCCCGAGACCAGAGCAATTCTTTCGGCGATGGAAAGCGTTGAAGAGGCCATACTTTCCGTAGAGCGGGCAATTGTGGGTGCAAACCGGTCCCCTGCGGGTCAGGTCCGCATTGCGTCCACGGACAGCCTTTGCCAGCTTGTATTGCCTCAAATTCTGACTGAGATATCGCGGCTTTATCCCGATTTGGAACTGACTTTGTTAAGCGGCAACAGCCATCATGATCTGTCGAGGTTGACCGCGGACATCGCAGTGCGACCCTCGATCAAACTTGAAGAAGGGCTTGTCAGCGAACGTGCGGGAACATTGTCATTCGGCGTTTTTGACGACGGTTCCCCAAACCGAAAATGGATGAGGCTTGATGGGGCGTTGAGCCGCTCCCTTCCCGCCAAATGGATGGCCGAACATGTCAGCGCCGATGATATGACCAACGGGGCAGACAGCTTTTTGGTGCTTCAGCAGATGGCGGCATCCGGGGTGGGCAAAACGATCCTGCCCTCGTTTATTGGGAACGCGGATCCTAGGCTTCATCGGTCGTCAGAAATTGATCCCGGAATAGATGTCCCGCTGTGGGTGGCGACTCTGGACGAGATAGCGCGCACTCCCAGATTTGCCATCGTGCAAAGAGCCTTGGTTGAACGCCTGTCCATTGCTCTGCCGGGGTGACAAATCAAAAAACTTGCCAGCAGGTGTGGCTCCTTCGAGAAAGGCTCTTGGTCGAGGCGCTGATTGCCTGGACGGAGTTTTGAGCGAACTCCGTGTACTTCCTGCAAGGCCACGCGTGCTTTCTGTCTGCCGCCCGCGCGATTGCGCGGACAAGGGTTCTGACATGATCCGAGTTCCGAATCCGAACGCTGATGAGTTCAGACCAAGGTCGGTGGCGCGGTCAGGGATTGTCGTTCATAGTTGAACACGAAATGAGACCCGAGATTTCCGATCTGTCAGTTCGCAATTGGTCGTTGTCGCGCGTTTTCCTTGCGGCCTGCATTGTCGTGATGGGAACGGCCACCGCGATAGTTGGCGTATGGGTGTCAAATCGAATCGAGAATGCAGTTGTCCAAAATTCCGCCAACTCCGCGGCGCTGTATATGGAGAGCATCGTATCCCCTCTCAGTCAGGAACTTGCATACGGGGATCGTCTTTCCGATCAAGCAAGGCGGGCACTGGACGAAATATTCATGACCCAGCCAATGCGGGACCGCATCGTGTCTTTCAAGTTTTGGAAACAAGGCGGCGTGATCGCGCACGCGTCGGATCCAACCATCATTGGCAGCCGTTTCGATCCGACTGACGATCTGAGCCGAGCCTGGAGCGGAGAGATTTCGGGTTCTTTCGAAGATCTCGACCATGCCGAAAGCGCCGCAGAAGCAGCACTTGGGATACCGCTGCTTGAAGTGTACAGCCCGATCCGCGAACTCTGGTCGGGCGAAATTATTGCAGTTGCAGAGTTTTACGAGAAAGCCGAACAGCTGGAAGTTGATATGGCCAAAGCCCGCCGGACAAGCTGGCTGGTCGTCGGGTCAGCATTTGCGGCAAGCACAATCGTGCTGTTTTCCATCGTGGCAATCGGTGACAACACCATTCGACGTCAGGGGCGGCTGCTGGAGCGGCGTCTGAAAGAGAGTGAGCAGATGGCAGAGCAGAACGCCAGGCTTAGGTCGCGCGTGGTCGAAGCGTCGGAACGTTATGCCACGCAAACAGATCGCTTTCTTAAGAAACTCGGTTCCGAGCTTCACGACGGTCCCGCTCAATATCTGTCCCTCGCGGCCCTCAGGTTGGAGGCGGCATTCTCGGACAGGCCTGAAAAGCCCGCAGAGGCCGAGGAGATTCAACAGTCTTTGCAGAAGTCCTTGGCCGAAATTCGAGCCTTGTCGCGGGGATTGTCCGCTCCGGACATCGACAATCTGGCACTGATTGATGTGGTGAAAAGAGCGATAGAAGATCACTCGGAACACAGCCCGTTGCGGCCGGATGTTTCACTTCAGGGAAGTCAGGCGATCGAGTTGTCCGTGTCCGACAAGTTGTGTGTTTTCCGGTTCCTTCAGGAAACGCTGTCCAACGCCGCCAGGTATGCTCCGAATGCTCGATGCACCGTCATTTGCGAGGCGCATAACGATCGGGTCGTCATTCATGTCAACGATGATGGGCCCGGATTTGACCCCTCGGACGGAAAAGTACTGCGTGACGATGGAGGCCAGGGGCTGTTGGGTTTGCGAGATCGGGTCGAGAGTATCGGCGGCAAGTTCGAAGTCTGGTCAAGCCCTGGCAAAGGTACCTCTGTCACAATGACACTATTTCCCAGAAAGATGAGTACGTCATGACAACATCTGTCGTAATAGCGGATGATCATCCGATTTTCAGGGATGGTTTGCACCGGACATTGGACGAAGCCGATGGTTTCGAAGTTCTCGCTGCCGGCTCGAGCGCGGACGAGGCAGTTTCACTTGTCGGCATTCATCAACCTGACATCGCCATCCTGGATCTTTCGATGCCCGGGGGCGGCATAAATGCGACGCGAAAAATCGCGGCTATGGAAAACCCGCCAGCCATCGCGATATTGACGGTCTCGGAAAACAACAGTGACGTTGCAGATGCTTTGGAGGCAGGGGCAATCGGCTACATCGTCAAAGGTGTGACAGCCAGCGAATTGACGGCCTCGCTGCGCAGCATCGCCGCAGGTGAAGGATTCGTGTCGCCCGGGCTGGCCTCGCGCGTGCTGCTTCAGATCAACAGAGAGGCGGAAGCTTCCAAAGACAGTGATGTTCTGGACGATCTCACGCATCGCGAGGAAGAAATACTTCGACGTGTGGCGAAGGGGATGAGCAATCGGGAGATCGCAGATCAACTGGATCTTCAGGAAAAAACCGTAAAGCACTACATGACGGCAATCCTGTCCAAGCTCCACGCCCGAAACCGGGTCGAGGCCGCGCTGATTGCACACGATGCGTGGGGGAAAACAGACTAAGCCGTGGGTCAAACGTGATTGCATGCTCAATGCTGGCCCTATCGCTTCGAAAAGCGTGTGCACCCGGGATCTGAGATTTCGATTCCGAGTCGGCAAATCCGGTTGGTGGCAAGCTTTGTTGAACATGTTCGCATGTGGACAGGCTTCGCGCGTAATCACCTCAAAGGGCATGCCCAGAGTAATCTATCGGTCAGGACCGTGACGCGACCCTGGCCGCGACCGGATGGCGTGGTTCGGCGGATCTTTTGGCCTAACTCTTTGGCATGTGTTGGAATCCATCCAAATAGGGGTCAGACTTGAGACGCTTGGCCGCAAAATCGACAAAGGCGCGCACTTTTGCAGATACAGTGCGGCCCTCTTGGTGCACAAGATGGATCGGGACCTCGGGTGGCTCATACGAATTCAGAACGGTCCTGAGCCGCCCGGCTGCAATGTAGGGTGCCACCTGATAGGACAAAAGCCGCCCAATGCCATGCCCTTGCAGCGCCAGCTCGATCACCGCGTCATTGGTGTTCATGCTGATGCGCGGGTTTACGCGTTTTGTCACGACCGTTTCGCTTTTTTGAAAATGCCATTGGGCCGATGCGTGCAGGGCGGTTGAGTTTATGATGGCGTGATTGTCTAAATCGTCGGGTGTGTCTGGTTCGCCGCGCGTATCGAGATATGCCGGAGCGGCAAACATGACCTGCCTCACTGCTCCGCATCTCACGGCCATCAGGCTTGAATCTGCAAGGTTTCCAATCCTGATGCCGACGTCGAGGCCCTCATCAATCAGATTGACCACGCGGTCCACATAGAGAGTGCGCGCGGAGAGCTTTGGATGCAGTTCCAGAAATTCACCCAGAATCGGAGTGACAAACATACGGCCGAACAACACCGATGCGGTCACGCTGAGTTCCCCGGTCGGTTCGGCATAGGATCCGACGGCAGCACGCTCTGCCTCCTCGAGATCCATCAGAATGCGTCTGGCATCTTCAAAGAACCTTCGCCCGCTGTCTGTCAGCATGACTGATCGCGTGGTGCGCACAAAAAGACGAAGCCCCAGGCTGTCCTCCAGCATGGAGACCAGTCGGGTTACCGTTGGTGGCGACATATTGAGGTGGCGCGCAGCGGCAGCGAAGCCATTCAGCTCGGCCACCTTCACAAAAACGCCCAGAGCGTGAAATCTATCCAAACGACTATTCCATATTTTGGAATAATGTATTGCCAGATAGGGATATTCTGCAACACCAAAGCTTTGACTAGCTTCACCTCAACCCCAGGGCTCTGCCCGGCTGAGATGGAGAATTCAATGTCACGTCCTTTTGCAGAAATCAGTTTTACGCCTTCCGTACGTGCAACACAGGCCAAGAACGGATCGGCTGAAGGATATGCAAAGCTTCTGGCCGGCGCCGATCAGGAAGACCTCATCAGCCCGGTCGAGGCCAGCTTCATCGCACAAAGGGACAGCTTTTATCAGGCGACTGTCTCTGAAACCGGCTGGCCTTATGTTCAATTCCGCGGCGGACCGGCAGGCTTTCTGAAAGTGCTGGATGAACGGACGCTGGCCTACGCGGATTTTCGAGGCAACCGGCAATATCTGAGCGCAGGTAACCTGCTGAACAACGACCGCATTTCTCTGATCCTGATGGACTACCCCAACCGGAGGCGCCTCAAGATCTGGGGCCGGGCGAAACTTGTTGATGGCGCGGATGATCCGACCCTGATGCAACGTTTGAGTGACCCGAATTACAGGGGCCACCCGGATCGGGCCATTGTGATCAAGCTTGACGCGATGGACTGGAACTGCCCGCAGCACATCCCCCAACGCCTGACCCTGGAAGAGTTTGAAATGCAAATGGCGCCGCTTCGCGATGAACTGGCGGAACTGAAAGCTCAAAACGCAGAGCACAAAGAAAAGCCCGGCTAAAAAAGGTGACCGATGCTGAACCCCGCGCGTCCAGACGCGCCCCAAAACCCCAAGAAAGGAAATTCCCTTGTCGCGCAATCTGAAATCCATCCTGAGCGCCAGTCTTCTCGCGCTTACTATCGCGGTGCCATTAACTCCGGCCCCTGCAATCGCCAATGAGAGCGGCATTGAAGCCACCCAAGCGGTCAATTTCCGCGCCGAAAAAATCGGCGAGGTCAATATCGCCTATCGTGAGGCCGGAGACCCGAACAGGCCAACCGTTCTGTTGCTCCATGGGTTTCCGACCTCGTCACATATGTTCCGCAACCTTATCCCCGAACTGGCCAAGCACTATCACGTGATCGCGCCCGATTTCCCCGGATTTGGGGCGTCGGACATGCCGCAAGCCGAAGACTTCGAGTATTCCTTTGCGAATATCGCCGAAATCATGACGTCTCTGCTGGATCGGAAGGGTGTCGATCAATACGCGGTCTATCTGATGGACTATGGTGCCCCGGTTGGATTCCGGATGTTTGCGGAACATCCCGAACGGGTCACCGGCTTCGTCATTCAGAACGGCAATGCGTACGAGGAAGGTCTGCGCGAATTCTGGGACCCGATCAAAA
This sequence comes from Ruegeria sp. BHSA118, assembly GCF_059613405.1. Taxonomy (NCBI): domain Bacteria; kingdom Pseudomonadati; phylum Pseudomonadota; class Alphaproteobacteria; order Rhodobacterales; family Roseobacteraceae; genus Ruegeria; species Ruegeria sp. BHSA118. Next base: position 14,063 of record NZ_JBXWSM010000011.1, on the reverse strand, counting down.
CCTATTGGGCCGACCCCTCGAAAGAGAATGGCGACCAGCTTCGTGGGTTTCTTACTCTGGATGCGACCAAGTGGCAATTCACCCACGGTGTACAGAGGCCGGAACTGATCAGCCCGGACAACTATTGGCACGTCCAATACCTGCTTGACCGCGAAGGCAATCAGGAGGTGCAGCTTGAACTTTTCCTGGATTACGGCACCAACGTTGCCGAGTACCCAAAATGGCAGGCGTTGTTTCGCGAGCATCAACCACCTGCGCTGCTGATGTGGGGTAAGAACGATCACATCTTTCCGGCCGAAGGCGCCCTGCCCTATCAACGCGACCTGAAGGATATTGAGTTTCATCTGCTTGATACCGGACACTTCGCGCTGGAAGAATATGGGCCGGAAATTGCGGAACAGATGACTGCATTCCTGAGTCGCATTACCGCCGCCGGCAACTGATGCGCGACTGGCCGCGCCTCGATCAAGGGCGCGGCCTCACGTTTGGAGATGATCAATGAGCACGCAAGCAAACACAGGCAAGGAAGTAACGGTTGAAATCGTGCACGGGTTTGTCGACGGTGGCGCCGGAGGAAATCCCGCAGGCGTCGTTCTGGACGCTGATGAATTGAGCGCGCAAGATATGCAAACCGTGGCGGCAAGGGTTGGATTGTCCGAGACGGCGTTTGTCTCCCGGTCCGAGACGGAAGGCTTCAAGCTGGATTTCTTCACACCGAACCGACGCATCGCTCATTGCGGTCATGCAACAATCGCCGCCTTCTCTCACCTCGATGCGCTGGGCCGGATTCACAAACCCGATACGTCCAAGGAAACTGTTGATGGCCCCAGGCGCATACTCATGAAAGACGGCGCCGCCTATATGGAACAACTGGCCCCACGCTATTCGGGTGCACGGGAATGGATCGAAAAGGGCGTGAAACTCGACGATATGCTGAGCTCTCTCGGGGTCGACAAAACTGACCTGGATCAGAGGTTTGCTCCGGTTTTGGTCAATACCGGCAACAGCTTTATCGTCGTCGGTCTATCGGATGCAGCAACCCTTGCCAAAATCAGACCAGAATTGGCCAAAATCAAGCAAATCAGCGAGCAACTGGATCTGATTGGCTATTACGTATTCACGAAAGACCCTTCAATCACCAGCCGGGACGCCACAACCCGTATGTTCGCACCCAGATACGCGATAGATGAAGAAGCCGCCACGGGGATGGCGGCCGGGCCACTTGCATGCGTGTTGCATGATTTCGGCGGCACGTCTCAGCGATCTTTTGAAATCGAACAAGGGGTGTTTATGAACCCGGCAAGCCCAAGCTTGATAAAGGTCGTGTGTGGATGCTCCCGGTTTCGCAAGGCGATTTCGGACGGATTTCTGGGTCTCAGTTATCGGTATCGGTCGTGTGTCAGGCCTCATGAGATGTGGCTCAGAACTGCCACGGGCCGTTATGGTGTTCGATCACCGAGGGTCCAAATCGATCTTTAGGACTCACTTCGTCCCTGACCTTTAGATGGTTTTCCCTTAGTGGATCAGCCGATCCTGGTTCCCATAATCGTCGTAGATCTCCTCACTCTCCGGAATTGGTCAGCTTGAGTTGACCAGCCCGAATCTTTGCGCGTTATCAGGCATATTCCACCAGTCCTCCGCGATAATCCTGTTTCTTCGTGACCATGGCCCAAAGAATTCGTGCCATCTTGTTTGCCAATGCGACGGCTGCGAGCGTTCCTTGTTTGCGTTCGAGTAGTCGCCCGAGCCAGCTGTCTGGCCTGATCCCTTTCCATCGCGCCCATCGAATGCAGACCGTCGCGCCGGTGATCAGTAATCGCCTGAGATCGGATTGACCCATTTTGCTGACACGGCCCAATCGGGTTTTGCCACCCGTTGAAAGCTGTCTCGGAACCAACCCAAGCCAAGCGGCGAAATCACGCCCGCGACGGAAGCTTTCCATCGGCGGTGCAAATGCCATAAACGCCGCCGCGTTGATTGGTCCGATGCCGGGCATTGTTCGCAGGCGTCGCATGTCTTCGTCGCATTTCGTTGCTTCGGCCATCTGCCGTTCAAGCGTGGCGATGGACTGCGCCAGCTGTTCGATGTGATGGTAGTACAGCCGCGCCGCCTCCAGAACCAAAACTGGTACGAGTTCCTTCTCACTTTCCAAAGTGTTCTCGAAGTCGAGCAAGGCAGCATTCCCTTTGGCGACAATGACCCCGTGCTCGGCCAGGTGGCCGCGCAATGTGATGATGAGCTGTGCCCTCTGACGCGTAAGAGTTTGATGGGTGCGGAACAGCACGGCATGGCTCTGCTGCTCTTGGCTTTTGACCTTTACAAACCTCATGCCCGGCTGACGCACTGCCGTCGCGATCGCGGCAGCGTCATTGGCGTCGTTTTTGGCAGACCGTTTGACGAACGGTTTCACATAGATCGGCGGGATCAGCCTCACGTCGTGACCAAGCTCTGTGGCGAAACGGCCCCAATGGTGGCTGGTCGCGCAAGCTTCCATGGCAACCAGACAAATCGGATGTTCGGTGAGCAGCTGCTCTAACTTGCCACGGGTGAATTTGCGATTGAAGACGACAGCGCCTTCTGCCGTGGTCGCGCAGACTTGAAACGAGTGCTTTGCAAGGTCGACGGCCAGAATGCTAATCTCTGACATGGATGCTTCCTTTCCTTTGAACTGACTTCTCACAAAGCCAGTCTGGCACATTGCGATGCCGTTGCGGGAGGGAGCATCCACCCCATCAATCTTGATATCGAGAATGGTGCAATCACGGGCCTCATGGCGGGTGGTTACGGAAAAGCCATGACCTCGGCCCGGATTGCTTTGTGACGCGAAAATGCCAGGTGTGTCCGCAGCACCAGCTTCGGATGCGCCCAGGTCTTTGAGCGCGAATACGTCTCGTCCAAGTGTCTTGCGACGGCAGCTTAGTCAACGCAGTGCGAGGCCTGGCCGCCCGCAGCCCAAATCGAAATCGGGCATTGCGGACAACTTAGAAGCTTACGGTTCTCAATCCGTGTTGTCCGGATCAATGCGGCGATCCGGTATAGGGCTGCCTTGATGCTCCTTCTCGACGAGAGAATACAACTCGATGGATCCGGCAAGCCCTCGAACTTCGTGAAACCCACAAGCTGAGAACAGTCCAGGCGACGCAGCAGCAACGGCTGACGTCGCCAGAACTCGGTGGCCCAGGGATTTCGTCAACCCCTCGATACGGCTTGCGAGGTTGACCGCTCTGCCCAGAACAGTGAAATCCAGCCTGCCGGGACTGCCGATATTGCCATAGCTCACCTGCCCGACATTGATCCCGATGCCTATGTCCAACGGCGGCTTCTGAGCCTCTTCGCGGCGATGGTTGAGTGCGGCCAAACCGGTCAATACACTTTGAGCGGCCCGTGCTGCCCTTTTGCATTGGGCGTTCAAATCTTGCTGTGTCGCGACAGTGAATATCGACAGAATGCCGTCCCCCATGAACTTGAGAATGTCGCCGCCATTCTCTTCGACGGACTGTACGACCAGATCGAAGTATCCACTCAACATGTCGAAAACGTCTTCTTCCGATGCCCTGTCCGAAAGAGCGGTGAAACCGCGCAGGTCAGAGAACATGACAACTGCGTCAAGGGTTGTGCGTTCCCCTCGCTTGATCCGCCCGTTCCACACAGCATCAGAGGGCCCATCGCCAAGATAGGTTCTCAGAAGACCTTTGGACGACTTGCGCATGGTTACAGGTTCAAGAGCAGAGGACAGAGCGGGCAACGCATCCTCAATCATTTCCAGATGCCGGGGCGAGAAGCCTTCTGGCGACCGGGTGACAAAAGTACAGCCGTGCAGCGAACCGTCTCCGTAATAAAGCAGCGTGGCATAGTAATCGGTGCCACCCAGCCCGGCGAAATCAAGATATGACGAGTGCTCGGTCCCGGGGTCCAATTGCCGCAGACTTTTGTGAAGTGGCTTCCGGTGTTCAAGAATGTATTCGAACGAGCTGCCGACATACCCATCCGTCAGCATGGTCTCATGTGTCACGTCATAGCTTTCGGTGCCATCCGGTGTCCAAACGATTCCCCATGCGATGAGCAGCGGATTGGCGAAACGCTGACCTATATTGACCCGCCAGAGCGGCACACCCGCCTCGATCAGAGACGAACAAAGATATGACACCACTTTTTCCGGGTCATCCGAACGACGCCCCTCGGCAATCATCCAATTGGTCAGTTGGGCAATAGCATCCATTGTTTAAAACCAATCGCTTAGACAAGGTCACCAAGAACTTGGGTTCAGTGTTCGATCATATTATTCTAGCCTTTTTCTTACCCCATCCAAGCCTGCTGTTCGGTTGACAGTTATTGGCCACAAGCGCCGGCCCAGCCACACGCAGACCTTCCTGGATACGGTCTTTGCGCAATTTGAATGAACCTCACCAAAAGGGCGGCGTCGCTCTCGAAATCCTTTTGAACGTCTTGTCGCACGCTGATTGCACGAGGCCGCTCTGGCTATTGATTTATTAGCGCGCGCAAAGAATATGTAAATCTATGATAAGTTCATGGCGAACAAAACCGGCAGGCAGACTGGCATGACCAAGATAAAGAACATGGAAGAGTTTGCAGCGCTCAGCGGCATCTCGCGCCCCACGGTATCCAAATACTTCCACGATCCTGACAGCGTACGCCCCACGACACGGGCCCGCATCGAAGAGGCGCTTGAACGGTTCGACTATCGCCCGAACATCTATGCCGTGAACCAGAACCGGAAGCTGACCAAGAATATCGGCATTGTCGTGCCCTATCTGGCCGATCCGTTCTTTGTCGAGATTGCACGCTATCTGGAACAAAGTTGCATTGCGGCAGGTTATCGGCCGTCCCTGTTCAGCTCTTATGGCGAGCAGAAGCTGGAGAACGAAATTCTGGACGGCTTGCAATCGATGAAACCCGCCGGTGTTCTTTTGGCCCCTTTGGGCCGAATTTCAGACAGATCTGCGATCGAGAAATTCTGTGCCAATGTGCCGACCGTTCTGTTCGACAGCAATCTTGATGGTCTGGGAGCAGCCTTTGTCGGATCGGATAACTTTAGCTTTGTGTCGCAAACCGTCGAATACATGACCCGCACTGGTGAACCCCCGTCCTTTTTCGAAATGCGAACACCCGCGAACCCCAATGCCAACAAACGGCGCAAGGCGTATGTCGAAATCATGGAGCGCCTCGGACATGAGCCGCATATTCTCAAGGTTGATGGCAAAGGTTGGGCGTTTGAAGAAATTGGACACAGAGGCACGATGAAGATCTTGGAGGAAGGTCAATTGAGAACGAACTCGGTTCTGTGTAGCAACGACCGGCTCGCCATCGGCTTTCTTGCCGCTTGCTACGAACAGGGGATTCGGGTCGGTCGGAAAGAGGATTGTACGTTGCGTGTAGCTTCGAATGATGGGCACCCGTTCGCAAAATTTACATGTCCTTCCCTGACAACGGCAGCGCATGACTATGACAATGTAGCGGCGCGCAGTGTCGAAACCCTATTCCAACTCATTGAAAGTGGGGGGAAATTTCAGGAGCGATCGGAAACGCTGTTCCCCGCAAGATTGATATTGAGGGATTCTGCGTAGCTTCTATTTTTTAACGCGCGTAAAGTTTTTATTGACGCCGCGACAAATTACACACTACTTTCCGAGTACGACATCCAAGCTCAGGGAGGACAAGGATGTATTTGAAGAACGCACTTCGTGCGGCGACGGCATTGACCTTTGTCGCAACGGCCGCGGCCCATGCGGAAACGATCACGATCGCAACCGTCAATAATGGCGACATGATCCGGATGCAGGGCTATACCGACAACTTCACCGAGGCGACTGGTATCGACGTGGAATGGGTGACGCTGGAGGAAAATGTCCTGCGTCAGCGTGTTACCACCGACATCACCACCAAGGGCGGTCAGTTCGATATCATGACCATCGGCATGTACGAAACGCCGATCTGGGGCGCAAATGGCTGGTTGGTTCCTTTGGATGGACTGTCTGAGGAATATGATGTCGGCGACCTGCTTCCTGCGATGGCGGGTGGCCTGAGCCATGACGGCACGCTTTATGCAGCACCGTTCTATGGCGAAAGCTCGATGATCATGTATCGCACCGACCTGATGGAAAAGGCCGGGATGGAGATGCCTGAGGCGCCGACGTGGCAGTTCATCCGCGAGGCGGCGGCTGCCATGACCGATCGCGACAACGACATCAACGGCATCTGCCTGCGTGGCAAGGCGGGTTGGGGTGAAGGTGGCGCGTTCATTACGGCCATGTCCAACTCGTTTGGTGCACGTTGGTTTGACGAAGACTGGAAGCCGCAATTCGACCAGCCCGAATGGGCGGAAACGCTGAATTTCTACGTTGGAATGATGTCGGAATCCGGCCCGGCCGGATATGCCACCAACGGCTTCAATGAAAACCTGTCGCTGTTCCAGCAGGGCAAGTGCGGCATGTGGATCGATGCGACAGTTGCAGCCTCTTTCGTGACCAACCCCAACGACTCGACAGTGGCGGATCACGTTGGCTTTGCACTGGCGCCGGACACCGGTCTGGGCAAGCGGTCCAACTGGCTCTGGGCCTGGGCGCTGGCCATTCCAGCGGGCACACAGAAACAGGATGCAGCCAAGCAATTCATCGAGTGGGCAACGTCCAAGGACTATATTGAATTGGTTGCCGCAGCCGAAGGTTGGGCGAACGTGCCGCCGGGTGCACGCAAATCGCTGTACGAAAACCCCAACTATCAGGAAGTTCCATTCGCTCAGATGACGTTGAACTCGATCCTGTCTGCCGATCCAAGCAACCCGACAGTGAAGCCGGTGCCTTATGTTGGCATTCAATTTGCGGCTATCCCGGAATTTGCCGGTATCGCCACGCAAGTCAGCCAGGAGTTCTCGGCCGTCTATGCCGGACAGCAAACGGTGGATGAGGCGCTTGCCAAAGCGCAGGCCTTTACAGCCGAAGAGATGGAAGCCGCAGGGTACTGAGGCAACCTTCCCAGCGGGGGACAGGTGATTTGTCCCCTGCTCTTCACTTCCACAATTCGTGTTTTTCTCGCAGGCTGCCTTACGCCTGAACAGAGAGGTCTTGCACAATGGCAACTCAACATTCCAGATCAGTTGCACGCCTGATGATGGCACCCGCAGTGGTGCTGCTGCTTGGCTGGATGCTCGTGCCGCTGACGATGACCCTGTATTTTTCCTTCAAGAAATACCTTCCCTTGCGGGGCGGTGATCTCGGATGGGTGGGCTTCGACAACTACATCCGATTTGTTTCATCCAGTTCGTTCTGGCCCGCCGTACAGGCAACGCTTGTCATTGTTGTCGGCGTGTTGGCGATTACGGTCCTACTGGGCATCCTGCTCGCTATGCTGCTGGATCAGCCGATGTGGGGGCAAGGCATTGTCCGCATCCTTGTCATCGCGCCGTTCTTCGTCATGCCCACCGTGTCTGCGTTGGTCTGGAAAAACATGTTCATGGACCCGGTTAACGGGTTGCTGGCCCATCTGTGGCGTTTTTTCGGGGCCGAGCCGATCTCGTGGTTGTCCGAAGCGTCGATGACCTCGATCATCATGATCGTTTCGTGGCAATGGCTGCCCTTTGCAACGTTAATCCTGTTGACCGCGATCCAGTCGCTGGACAGCGAGCAGTTGGAAGCGGCAGAGATGGACGGCGCGCCGGTCCTGAAGCGGTTCTACCACATCATTCTGCCGCACCTAAGCCGCGCGATTACCATCGTGATCCTGATCCAGACAATCTTTCTTTTGTCGATCTTCGCCGAGATCTTCGTGACCACCGGCGGCGCATTCGGCACCCGTACACTCACCTACCTGATCTTCCAGCGCGTGTTGGAAAGCCAGAATGTCGGCCTTGGATCAGCCGGAGGTGTCTACGCCATCATTCTTGCCAATATCGTTGCGATCTTCCTGATGCGCATCGTCGGCAAGAACCTGGACGCGTGAGGAGGTAAAACCATGGCCCGCACCGTCACAATCCAACGTAAGTCGCTGAACACTGCCCTGGCCTGGGCCGTCGGTCTGCTGATCTTTTTCCCGATCCTCTGGACCATCCTGACCAGCTTCAAAACCGAAGCTCAGGCCATCGCAAGCCCGCCACTGTTCCTGAACTTCGACTGGACGCTTGAGAACTATGCTGTCGTACAAGAACGCTCGAACTACATGCGTTTCCTGTGGAACTCGGTCATCATCGCAGGCGGTTCGACCATACTGGGTGTGATCATCGCTGTCCCCGCCGCATGGGGCATGGCTTTCGTGCCGTCCAAGCGCACCAAGGACATCCTGCTGTGGATGCTGTCCACTAAGATGCTGCCTGCGGTTGGCGTTCTTTACCCGATCTACCTGCTGTTCATCCGTCTGGGTCTGCTGGACACGCGCGGTGGGCTGGTCGTTGTCCTGATGCTGATCAACCTGCCGATCATCGTCTGGATGCTCTACACCTATTTCCGCGAAATTCCGGGGGAAATTCTGGAAGCCGCACGTATGGATGGCGCGACGCTGAAAGAGGAAATCCTCTATGTCCTTACCCCCATGGCCATTCCCGGCATCGCTTCGACTGTTCTGCTGAACTTTATCCTTGCGTGGAACGAGGCATTCTGGACCCTCAATCTGACAGCCGTCGACGCGGCGCCGCTCACGGCCTTCATCGCCAGCTATTCCAGCCCCGAGGGCCTGTTCTTTGCCAAGCTCAGCGCAGCCTCGACCATGGCAATAGCACCCATCCTGATCCTTGGCTGGTTCAGCCAGAAACAACTTGTCCGCGGCCTGACCTTCGGCGCTGTGAAATAAGGAGCATTCCTCATGGGACGCATACAACTCAAGTCCGTGACCAAAAGCTTCGGCGACGTTCAGGTCATCCCTCCGCTGGACCTGACCATTGAAGATGGCGAGTTCACCGTTTTCGTCGGCCCTTCGGGCTGTGGTAAATCCACGCTGCTGCGCCTGATCGCGGGGCTGGAGGATATCACCAGTGGCCACATAGAAATCGATGGAGCAGACGCAACAGAAGTGCCGCCCGCCAAGCGAGGGCTGGCAATGGTGTTCCAGTCTTATGCGCTTTACCCGCATATGACCGTTCGCAAGAACATCGCATTTCCGCTGCGCATGGCGAAACTGGATCAGGCTGAAATCGACAAGCGGGTTGAGGGCGCGGCCAGTGTCCTGAACCTGACCGATTACCTGGATCGCCGCCCGGGCCAGTTGTCCGGCGGTCAGCGACAGCGCGTCGCCATTGGTCGGGCAATCGTTCGTGAACCGGCCGCGTTCCTGTTCGATGAACCGCTTTCAAACCTCGATGCTGCGTTGCGGGTTGGCATGCGGTTGGAGATCAGCGAGCTGCATGAACGCCTCGCGACAACGATGATCTACGTCACCCACGATCAGGTCGAAGCCATGACGATGGCGGACAAGATCGTTGTGCTTCAGGCTGGCGTGATCGAACAGGTTGGCAGCCCGCTGGAACTGTACCGAACGCCACGCAACCTGTTTGTCGCGGGATTCATTGGTTCGCCCAAGATGAACTTTATCGAAGGGCCCGAAGCGGCAAAGCACGACGCACAAACGATCGGCATTCGACCGGAACACATCGCGGTGTCGGACTCCGAAGGAGAATGGTCCGGGCGTGTCAGCGTCTCTGAACATCTTGGTTCGGACACGTTTTTCCACGTCCACGACACCGGACTGGCCGAGACAATCACTGTTCGTGCCGATGGCGAGGTTGGTTTCCGCCATGGGGATCGCATTCATCTGACCCCACGCGCCGATGTGATCCACAGATTTGACGCAGATGGTCTGCGGATCGAATGAAACGTCTGACGGGCAAAACCGCCCTGATCACCGGGGCTGCGCGGGGCATTGGATTGGCATTTGCCAAGGCCTATGTGGCAGAGGGCGCGCGGGTCGCCGTCGCCGACATCGACATCCAACGTGCGCAGGACGCAGTCGCTGGAATTGGCGCGGCAGCTTTCGCTGTCGAAATGGACGTGACCAACCAGCAGAGCATCGAGCAGGCCATAGTCAAAACCGCGGCGCAATTCGGCCCAATCGACATTCTGATCAATAACGCGGCCATCTTCACCGCCGCACCAATCGTCGAGATCGAGCGCGCCGACTACAATCGCGTTTTTGACATCAACGTCGCGGGCGCGCTGTTTACGATGCAGGCCGTCGCCAAACATATGATCGTGCACGGAACCAAAGGCCGAATTATCAATATGGCCTCGCAGGCCGGGCGAAGGGGTGAACCTTTGGTCGCTGTCTACTGCGCCAGCAAGGCGGCGATCATATCCCTGACCCAATCGGCGGGGCTGAACCTGATTTCTCATGGGATCAACGTAAATGCGATTGCCCCCGGTGTCGTCGATGGCGAACACTGGGATGGCGTGGACGCGTTTTTTGCAAAACACGAAGGCAAGCCCCTTGGCCAGAAGAAGCATGAAGTGGCGGCAGCTGTTCCATATGGCCGCATGGGGCGCGCGGAAGACCTGACAGGCATGGCGGTTTTTCTGGCCTCTGACGAGGCCAGGTACATCGTCGCGCAGACTTACAACGTCGACGGCGGAAATTGGATGAGCTGATGGACCCTGTGGCGAACGCAAAAACCCCTGCACGGCTGCGGCAAGAGAGCCTGTCCAAGCTGCCAACCACCGTGAAGACCCCGATGTACGAACGTTCGGATCTGACGCCGGGCATCGTTCATATTGGATTGGGTAATTTCCATCGCGCGCATCAGGCCTGGTATGTTCACCAGCTCATGCAGCAGGGGCTGGCCCAAGACTGGGCAATCGTCGGAGCGGGTGTGCGAAGCTATGACGCCGTCATGCGAGAACGATTGCTGGCGCAGGATTGCCTGACAACGCTGATCGAGCTGGGACCGAACGGAATGTCCGCTGAGGTGATTGGTCCGATGATCGATTACCTTCCGATCGAAGAAAACAACGTCGCCCTCATCCACGCGATGGCCGATCCGGCCACCCGGATCGTTTCGCTGACTGTTACCGAAGGAGGATATTTTCTGGATGCCAACAGCGGTGCATTCGATTCCGATCACGCAGATATCCGTCATGATGCAGAAAATCCCAATCAGCCCCGTACGGCCTTCGGCGCGATGGTTGCGGCGCTCAGACGACGGCGCGCCGAGGGGCTGACCCCGTTCACGGCACTCAGCTGCGACAATCTTCAGGGCAACGGAACGATTTTGCGAAACTGTGTTGTGGGATTGGCGCGGATGTCCGACCCGGAACTGGCCAGCTGGATCGACAGGCATGGCGCATTTCCGAACTCGATGGTGGATTGCATCGTACCTGCAACAACCGACCAATTGGTATCGCAATGCCACGCCCTTGGCGTCGATGACAGAGCGCCCGTCTCGCATGAGAACTTTCGCCAATGGGTCATCGAGGATGTCTTCTGTGCCGGGCGCCCGCCCCTCGAAAACGTCGGAGCAATACTGACCAACAACGTCCATGGTTACGAGACCATGAAGTTGCGTATTTTGAACGGCGGCCATCAACTGCTGGCAAATGTCGGAGAAATACTGAGTGTTCCGACGATTGCCGACTGTATGAAGGACCCGGACATCGTGGCGTTTTTTCGAAAAGTGCAGGTCGAAGAAATCCTTCCGCATGTCGAAGCGGTTCCCGAAACCACTGCAAATGAGTACCTTGAGTTGATCGAGAGCCGATTTGCAAACACGGCGATTCACGACACCACACGCAGGGTTGCATTCGACGGATCGGCAAGACATCCCGGATTTTTGCTGCCGTCGCTGCGCGATGCACTTGCATCAGGGTCTTCTGCAAACGGGCTCGCCCTTGCCGAAGCGTTCTGGTGCCGGATGTGTGCGGGTATTCGTGAGGACGGCTCCGAGATCACCCCCAATGATCCCCAGTGGGAAAGCCTGAACAGCACTGCGCGGGCGTCCAAAGCTGAGCCTGAGCTTTGGCTGGAACAGGGGTTCTACTGCGGTGACTTTGGGATCAGTACACAGTTTTCCAACGCCTTCGCCCGCTGGCTGACCCTGATATGGCAGCGTGGCAGCCGGGCGGCCATTGCTGAGTTTGTCGCCAACGGTTCAACGTAACAAATCATTCACGGCGCTCGGTTCGATCGGGGCCCATGCGGCGCGGTATCTGGCCCTTGGAGCTTTGTCTGATGTCAGCGCAAATGGGGCCTGCTATCTGCCGAAAGTGCCGTGGATGTCACCCTCGGCGATTCTGAACGGTTCACCGCTTTGGGCATACCTCCACTACAGAGTCCATGGAACAAGCGAAAGTTTGCCACCGGATCAAAAGCTTCGAGAACGGACAAAAAACGAAGCAAAACTGGGTAGAACGCCCAAACCATATTCGGCCGCAGATGCCCGGTTCAGCCAAGGATCGCGGGTTTCTGTTGCACTTATGTGACGGTTCTGCCGTTGAAAGAAAGTGTCATTTGAAACATGGTGCACCTGCTGTTTCAAAAAGATCGGTGCATAGTAGTTTGTCATAAAAAGAACAATTTGAGCGTGCATCCGAGTGCAATCTAATCTTCCGAGGTACAGGGCTGAGCAATGGCAACTACGACTATAATACCAAGACCTTCCGCTTCTTCGCCGCTCAGTCCAATACAAGGTTATGTTGCCTACGGTGACGGCAATCCTGCGACCACCACCACAATTTCTTATCACTTCGAACAATACGCGGGCACACAAGCGTGGACTGCGGAATACAAGGCGGAATTCCGAGCCGCTCTCTCTGCGATTGAAGCCGTCGCAAATGTGAGGTTTGTCGAATCCGCCAGCGCTTCAGCCGACTTGGTGGAAGTTATTGCGCCCACCAGCTTTTTTTCAAATCCCAGAACGCTTGGCTACCACTATACGCCATCAAGTGGTCCCTCCGTAGGCGCTTTCAACACAGCTTACTGGACCGCCGGAACAAATGGAAACGGCGATCCGGGCGGGTTTTTCTTTACTACATTGCTCCATGAACTGGGCCACGCGCTTGGGTTGGGTCACCCCCACGACACCGGCTTGGGTACAACCGTGATGAATGGCGTCACATCGCCATTTGACTCTTTCGGGGCCGGCAGCCTGAATCAGGGTGTCTACACGGTGATGTCGTATAATGATGGCTGGACCGAAAAGAACGGAATTCTCTCTGTCAACGCGACGTATGGTGGTTCAACAGGTCTTGGCGCTTTGGACATTGCTGCGTTGCAGGCGATGTATGGCGCCAATACCAGCCACAACTCAGCCAACAATACCTACACGCTTCCTTGGGCAAACGTTGCGGGTACCGGCTATCAGTCTATTTGGGATACTGGTGGAAACGATACCATCCAGCATGTCGGCAGTTCCAAGGCGCGGATCGACTTGCGGGCGGCAACACTGGATTATTCCGAGACCGGCGGCGGCGTAGTGTCTTACTCAGAGGGCATAAAGGGCGGCTTTACAATCGCTCATGGCGTTGTGATTGAAAACGCGATCGGTGGGACCGGTGACGATGTGATCGTCGGGAATACCGCTCAGAACGTTCTGAATGGCAATTATGGTCACGACAAAATCTATTCAGTGTCCGACGGAACCAACAACAACACCGTTTATGGCGGCTTGGGGAACGACACCATTTATCTGGCGAACGGTTCCGGCGCTGACCAGGTTTTCGGCGGCGAAGGCGACGATTGGGCCATTGTGACCAACAATGGCGGCTTGTTTTCCGGAGGAAGCGGTGCTGACACAGTCCGATTTGTCAGCGCCATCAGCAACTATCTGTTCATTAAAAACGGCACGAAATACGAATTTATCGATGCCGTGTCGCGCATCACCTTTACGGTGGAAGATGATGTCGAGGCCATTCAGTTCCTGAATGGGTCACAGACGTATACTCGCTCGAATATCGAAGCTGCCATGCAGCTTTCGGATATCGAGACGACCGGCACCACACTGAAACACGCAAGTCAGGGCATTTACGTTCTGGATGCAGGCAGCTCGAACGTGACGCTGGTATATAATGGCCAGGCGGTTGGTCAAAACACGATTGCCGGCTGGCAGGCCATTCAGGCCGAGGCTTCGGGCG